>JAFGFW010000115.1 GCA_016930875.1 Deltaproteobacteria bacterium
AGGAATCTGGATAATAAATAGTGATTATTGTAGCGAGAATAGGTGGGTTCTGAGGTTTGCCTTTTTGTGCTTTATACCCAATTTCTTGCCACACGTTATACAAGCTTATCGCCGGATTTCATTATAGATATCTAACCATCCCCCCCGCCTCGAAGTACACAAGCCCTAGTCCGATGTCATTCTGATATCATGCCCGACGTAACTGTCAACCCGTCCAAGATAATCTTGCCAGCAGCTTTACGAAGACAACAAGAGGATTTTCTTATAGATCTGTGAACAATATCCTAAATCCTGTCAGACTTTCTGGCGACATCTTGACGGATACTCACACCCACTTCACGGATGCCGAGAGAGACCGCCTGGATAGGACACTCATTAAGGAACGGGCAAACGTGACTTTCCATCACATAGTGCGATAATCCTGCTGGGGCTACAGGCTTGAGATAAAGGCGTCATTGAACCCTTGCTTTCTGAGAGGTGGCATTTCTGTCCTGGCTGCTGCAACACTTGCATAGCCCTGGAGACGAACACGGTGGAAAAGCCCCAGATTTTTTAGAGTTCGTATCTCCAAATAAACATCATATCCTTTTTTTTCAAGCAACCTTACCAAACGCTCGGCCGTTGCCCTTTCCCGAAAGGACCCCACCTGGATAACCACGTTTCCGGCTTTGGCAGCATCCTTCTTCAAATCTGGCACACAGGCGGCAGCGCTGGTCGCTTTTTCATCGGGTTTTTCCTTAGACAAAATACTATGTTTCAACGTCGTGTCCGCTTTCTTTTTAAAATTGACCTGCCACGTGTTTCCGTCAGGAGATTCATTCTTATCTCCGTAAGCTGCCTCAGTATTCACCGAAGACTCACCTTTCTTAGTTTCCAACAACACTCCGGCAGATCTCCGGTGTTCGTAAATATGTGGCCTCACCGCATCCTTGTCATGTTTAATCTTTTCATCCGACAACCTTGCCATGGCAACCAGAGGAACCATTGAGGTCTGTCGATGAGCGACTTGCTGCCCCAGAGCCCAGGATTTATGGGGACCATTCGACTGGCTTGGACTGCCGACTCGGATTGTGGGATGACCTGGAAGGGGATCAGCGCTCTCCACCTTAAGCCGGTAATTTGCCACGAGAAGCCCAATAACAAAAAAGACGCAGACGGCGAGCATCAGGCTTGCAGCGAAGGCAAACCGAGCATGAGATATACCGCGCTTTAACTGAGGGTCGGACTCCTCTAGGGAAAAGGTCGCTTGGCTACAACTAGACAAAAAAGAGGACTTCCAACAGAGATCTCCACAGGCTTTTTTGACTACACGTGCCTTGATTTTTCGCTCTCCCAGTGCATACGCAGTCAGGAGGGCATTGTCGCAAAGGGTATTGATATTGCGGGGTACCCCCCTAGAGTGTTGCCAGACCAACCGTTGAGCTCTGCGGGTGAAGAGAGACGGGGCCGTATAATCTGCCACGTCAAGGTAATGCTGGATGTACTCATATGTTTCTTTTTCATTCAGAGGGGTGATACGTCGTTTCACACTCACCGAATCATCGACAGGAGGCGCTTCAGCTTGTTTCAGCTTGTCGTCGAGTTTAGGCAGTCCGCAGAGGACGACTTGGATCAGTTTATGCCTGTGATATTCTTGGTTGGAAAGGAGCAGCAGGTTTTCCATAGCGGAGCCGTCGAGATTCTGGGCCTCGTCCACCATCAGCGCCACGTTGCCACCTCTTGCCAGTTGCTGGATCGCAAAATCGTTCAGCCGATGCGATGCCTCGACTTTAGACAGACCCTCATCTGGCTCTGCTATGCCCAGATCTACCAAGGCCATCGCCAGTATTTCCTCAAAGGTCATGGTGGTATTGGAAATGTAAGCTACCTTGGTTTTCTCATTGAGCTTGCCCAGCATCGTCTTGAGCAGTGTCGTTTTGCCAGCGCCCAGGTCACCCACAATCGTTATCAAGCCACGTCGCTCGCCAATCGCGCAGGTCAAGGCCGAGAGCGCCTCACGATGTCCTGAGTTAAGGTAAAGAAATTTCGGGTTCATCGTGACATCAAAAGGCTTTTCCGATAATCCAAAAAAAGCGCAATACACTGTTGCTTTCCTCGCAGGACACCATCAGGGGTTATTACGCAAAGGCTAATTAGGGATAAACATTTAACATCATTTTATGGGAAAATCAAGTGCAATAAAAGCAGGTTAGGCGTTCGTCAAAAAAATTGATAAACGTACTAGGCGTTGTGTGATGCCTCTCTGGTTTACGCAACATATTGGCTCTGAGCTCCGTAGTTAGGCTGCTATAATCCTGTACAGGTCTTGGTGGCCGGGTTTCTGCCAAGAGTTGTGAAAACTCCGATGAAGGAGTTGGAGATATTTTGACCCATTACTAGCGCCACAGTCGTGCCACACCGCCCGCGAGGCCACGCCCCGTGCGGGGTTTTCACGGGTTCAAATCCCGTCTCGTGCCTAGCAGGGGAAAACAAGGAGGTAGCCGCTTTGTAGGAAGCGGCCTTTCTTTTGATTTTGGTAATGTTGTACCAGTCAGAGTGTCCGTGTATAGCCGTGTACGTGTTTGCAAGAAAGACGGACACGAATCACGCACACGCAAGAAAAACTTACCACCTATGAAGAAAAACCGGGAAATTTTTGCACTGTACCCACCTCGGTCCCTCTCTACATCAGGAAGGCATGAGTTTTTCGGACGGCGACTAATCAATCGAAATAGTTAGCTATCCGTATCCACACCGAAACTTTTCCACCCCTTTCCCATCTTTCGGCACAACGGATGCACATAGGTGTCTGCAAGGCGATCGAGACACATTGCCACATACGGCAACGTCAAAAATAAATCCGGCGACAATCTCGATGATTTCACTGGACTACCTTCGACAATGACGGAGCCCTGCGTTGCTGCACCGTGCGATATCCTTTTCTGAGGAAAGCATTTGCTCATACAAAGAGAAAATACGGGCGACAGGCGCCCTTGCAAGCAGCGGCGAAGCGGCAAGGATCGACGCAAACACATTGATCCCCGCTATCGAAATCCTGCCTATCCTGAATTTTGTGACAGGAGAAGGGGTGAGAGGCGAAAACCCGTGTACGAAGACCACCGTCCTCTTATCAAAGAACATCCTGATAGAAAGTGGATTACCCTGGTCGGCATCGTGGCGGCTGTTTTCCTGATGTCCGTCTCCATTTTAACGAACGCAGGTGTAAGCACGAAATTGGCAAGCAAGAAGATAGGCAATGTCAGTAATGCCCAATTGTTCCCATACATACTCCCTCGATTGTTCTAGCTAGTTTCCATCCAGAAATGGCCCTTTTCTCCGCCTCCGGCGGATCAATCTGCGGGATCGCTTGTGCGGCGTACCAATGTACGCCTCCGCGCAATCCCTTGATTTCCTTGACCTTGCGAATCCGCCTCAGGCGGACTGAACTGGAGACTGACGCCAGTGCCCAGTGTCTCAAGATCCGTTTATGTTCAGGCACTGGCTACTGTTCATCTGACCAGAACCCCTCAGGTTATTGACAACTTGCCGGTAAATGTTATAAGTACTTGAAGCCTTAAGAAAAAGTCCCGAGAGTATAATGAATGGGGAAAAGGTAAACTTATGAAGGGAGACCAATCTTTTGAAAAACATATAGAAGCCCTAACGAAGATCAGCAAGGCGATCACGTCTGACCGGTATATTGAGGACATCCTCCGGCTTGTGGTCACCGTGACGGCCGAGACTATGCGCTCAAAGATATGCGCCCTCTGGCTCTTGGATAACAGCGATAACACCCTCAAACTGCGTGCCACCCAGAGTATAAGCGAAGATTATCTGACGGAGCGTTCTCTGAAAATGGGGGAAGGGATTGTGGGGCAGGTTGCTCGTTCTCGCCAGCCCAGGTCGGTTCTAAATGTGCTGGAAGAGTCCGACTACAAGGAAAAGGAGTTGGCCAGAAAAGAGGGACTGGTGTCAATGCTCAGTGTGCCCATGGTGGTAAAGGACAGGGTTATCGGCGTAATCAACTGCTACACATCATATACCCATGAGTTTACGGAAACTGAAAGAAATGTCTTGATCACCGTGGCCAATGAGGCGGCAGTTGCCATAGAGAATACCGAGTTGATAGTAAAAACCAAAGTGATTCAGGAGGAGCTGGAAACCAGAAAGCTGATCGAACGTGCCAAAGACATATTAATGACGCGCCGGGGTCTGAGCGGACCGGACGCCTACCGTTGGATTCAAAAACGGAGCATGGATACCCGCAAATCGATGAAAGAGATCTGCGAAGCGATTGTGTTGACAGAAGAGATATGAGATTACAAAACCCTTGACATGAGAGAGGTTTTCGCATAAAAATACACATTAGCTTGAGAGATACAACGGCGTATTTCTCAAACGACGACAGCGACGTCCAACCGTCCCATGGGGAGAGTTGGACTTTTTTTTGTCGAAAAAATAAATTGTAACCGTTCACGGGCTGCGTCTGTTGTCATTGCGAGGAGCGTAGCGACGAAGCAATCCTTGTAGATTAAGCAGGAGATTGCTTTGCTCGCAATGACTCCCCGGATATTGAACAATGATACAGCAGAGTTAGTGACTCCCTGAACGGCTACAATAAATTAAAGGAGGAACAGGCAATGTCATTTAGCAAACCGAATCGAAGTGCAGCAACCCTAACTACCACCAGATTAGACCCGGCTCCTGGTTCCGGAATCTGTGTGACCTGTGTGGATGGATGCGAAGGGCCGTGTGAAATCGGGCGCTCGGCGCTCAAGGGAAGAGAGGTCCTTTATCCTATCCCCTTTGGAAAAATCACAGCCGGCTCTGAAAAGGATTATCCTGCAGATTTTTCCCATTTCAATATTCAGGGCACGGCAGTCGGCGCCGTAGGGGTCGAGGCTGATCCGGACAAGGCCACGTTTCCAGCTGTGGATACCACTACTGCCCTTGGCGCTGACGGGAGCATCAAGCTAAATTTTCCGGTGTTCACAGGGGCCGTTGGATCTACTGACATTGCCCGGATCAACTGGACAGAGGCTGCTGTTGGCGCGGCCATATCCGGTGTAATCGTGGTAGCCGGAGAAAACATCTGCGGTATGGACCCACAGGCCGAATTCAGTAATGGGAAAATATCGAAATCCCCTGAAATGGAACGTAGGATCAAGGCGTTCAAGGATTGGTATGACGGCACAGGAGGCATTATCATCCAGGCTAACGTGGAAGACACTAAGCTGGGCGTACCCGAATATGTAATTGAAAAGCTGGGTATGGAAATCTTTGAACTGAAATGGGGCCAGGGCGCAAAGGACATTGGCGGCGAGGTCAAACTCTCCTCCATAAAGCGGGCCCTTCAACTCAAGGAGCGTGGCTACATAGTGCTTCCGGATCCCACGAATCCCGCTGTCCAGGAGGCCTTTAAGGCTGGTGGTATTTCGGAATTTGAGCGTCATTCCCGCCTCGGCATGGTTGATGAAGATGCCTTCCATAAAGAGGTAGAACGTCTCCGGAGCGTGGGCGCCAAATACGTCACGTTGAAAACCGGGGCCTATCGGCCGAGTGATCTCGCCCGGGCCATCAAGTATTCTTCTGATGCGAAGATCGATCTTCTAACCATAGATGGGGCCGGTGGAGGCACGGGGATGAGCCCGTGGCGTATGATGAACGAATGGGGCATCCCCACGGTCCAACTGGAGTGTTTGGCCTATCAGATGTGTGAAAAGCTTAAAGCAAAAGGGGCCTATATTCCGCCCATCGCTATTGCCGGCGGGCTTTCTCTGGAAGACCATATATTCAAGGCGATTGCCCTGGGAGCCCCTCACGTAAAGGCGATTTGCCTTGGAAGGGCCATGTTGACGGCAGCCATGGTGGGAAAGACGCATGGCCGATTGATGGCAGAAAAGATGGAAGACGAAGGCGAAGATCCAAGCGAAGGATACGTCAGGCTCTTTGCTGTAGGCGCCGAGCTCAAAAAACGATTCGGCAGTGATTTTGCTAAACTCCCTCCAGGGGCCATTGGCATGTATTCTTACATCGACAGAATGAAACAAGGGCTGCAGCAATTCATGGCAGGGGCCAGGAAGTTTGCCCTTCAGTACATTGATCGCAATGACCTTGTAGCCCTTACGAAAGAAGCGGCAGAAGTATCCGGCATCGACTATGTGATGGAAAGTGATGCCGTAGAGGTAGAAAAGATCTTGGGATACAACGGAGGGTATTAATATGTTAAATATCATCTGCAAACACAACTGCAAGTCCTGTTTTGCCGAGCCCGTCTGCGCTGTGCATGCGATCATAGATCAGCAAGGCTCCATATATGTAGATACCGACAAGTGTATTGGCTGCGGAAGCTGCCGTACGGCATGTGTGGTCTTTGGCTATGACCAGGCCCTGAAAGAAAAGACCGTGGAGTGGCTTAAGGGAGCAGCCTAGGAAGCTCCGCCTCAAAACGACGAGGCTTCGCGATACTGGATGCTGGATACTCGATTCTGGATGGATAAGAAAATGGCATTCCTTGCCCACCTTGGCGCTTCCTGCTGCACGCGGGCTATCAAGCTCGCGATCCACAGGTCTGGGCCAGGGTTTCATCCAGTATCCAGAGACCAGCATACAGTATCTGCTTATCTCTTGCACAAGAGTGTGTTACAAAAACCTGACTCCTTTTTGAAGTCCTTGGCTCATAAGGACCACTAGTGAGGTTATTTTATGTATGGTTGTACCGGTCGTTGCCTTCGGGTGAATCTGTCCAAAGGTAAACACTCGGTTGAAGAAATAGACCCTGAACTGCTAGGCAAGTTCGTGGGCGGCCGGGGCCTCGGTGTGAAGGTATTGTCGGACGAGGTGGACCCCAAAACTGACCCCCTTGGGCCGGAAAACAAGTTGATCTTTGTTTCCGGTCCGCTGGTGGGCACAGGCGCCGTTACAGGGGCTTCCTGTAATGCTGTAACAAAGAGCGCGCTATCCGGCGCCATTGCCTGCGCCAAGATGCGAGGTCACTTTGGGGCAGAACTCAAGTTCGCCGGGTTGGACATGATCATCATTGAAGGGAAGGCTGAATCCCCGGTGATCCTGTCCATCCTGGACAATAAAATCAACATCCGGCCAGCCCTTGAATCGTGGGGCCGCACTACATCGGAAACAGAAGTAGTGTTCAAAAAGAGTCTGGAGGACAAGTGGGCGGCCAGGGAAACATATCTGGTATCTATAGGTCCGGCTGGTGAGAAATCAGTCCCATTGGCGAACATCGTAAATGACGGCTTTCTGTCCGTTGGCGGGGCCGGAATTGGCGCGGTCATGGGTTCCAAAAACCTTAAAGCCATTGCTGTTAAAGGAAGCCATTCCCTGTCAGTAGCAGACGGTGATCGGTTTGTGCGGGTAGTCACCAACCTGATCAATAAGTTAAATAGCGCCCCCTTTACCTCACAATCCATGCGGGCCTGGGGATCCGCCTTTTTTACAGGCATCTGTTATCAAAAGGGGGTACTCCCTTACAGAAATTTTCAGGCGGCCGCTTTTCCGGAATCAAAGGATATCGGGACCGAGGCCCTGTCCAACGCCTTTGCCTTGAGAAGCAGGGGGTGTTTTGCCTGCCCCATCGCCTGCATCAAGAAGACCGACGTGAGTAATCCCCTTTTTAGAGCTAAAGGCATGGCGCCCACTTATCTGGCTATCGGAGCCCTTGGGCTGAACTGTGGTGTCACCGACCTGACCACCATTGGATTGGCCAATATGATCTGCGCCGAAATGGGCCTGGATCCCATAGCAGCAGGAGGGACCGTGGCTACAGCCATGGAATTGGTGGAAAAAGGGTTTACTGACAGAGACGCCCTTAAGCTTGAATTAAGGTTTGGACAAGGAGAAGATCTCCTTCAGGCCTTGACGCTTATGGCCACAAAAAAGGGGCATGCCAAGAGAATAGGAAAAGGGGGAGATGCCCTGGCCAAGGAATATGGCCAGTCGAAACGCTTTATGGGCGTCAAGGGAATGCCCGTGGCCCCTTTTGATCCCAGGTGTATTCAGGGCATGGGTCTCCATTTTGCCACATGCAATTACGGACCCCATCATCTTTACGCATACACCTTTTTTGAGGAGGTGTTGAATGTGCACGAGGGATTGGATCCCTGGAGTACGGAGGGCAAACCTGAACTGGTAAAACAATACCAGGATATGACTGCTATCATGGACTCCCTTGGTCTTTGCAACTGGACACTGATGGGGCTCAAGTTTAATAATTTCGTCCCCATGATCAACAGTTGCTTAGGCACTGAGTACCGTGCGGAAGATCTCTTGAGGATTGGAGACCGGATCTGGAACCAGGAAAGGCTGTTTAATATCTGGGCTGGATTTGACCATACTCATGACACACTCCCCGGCAGATTCTTTGATGAACCGATCCAGGATGGTCCGGCTCAGGGGCAAGTAAGCAAAGTGGACGAAATGCTTCCCGCGTACTATGAGCTTCGGGGTTGGAGCGAGAGGGGTCAACCGCTGACTGAAACCTTAAAGGCTTTGGGACTCTAATCTGGATGCTGGATTGGATAGGACAGCGATAGAATGAGTTATAAGAATTTGAAAATTTGGCAATTAGCACGGGAGTTGGTGATCGACGTCCATAAAATGACGCTCACGAAATTACCCAAGTTTGAGATGTTCGAAGAAGGATCTCAGATTCGCCGGTCAATAAAATCCGTGAAATCAACGATTGTCGAAGGCTGTGGCAGGCGAAGATACAAGCAGGAATTCATACGATTTCTAACCTATGCAATTGCCTCAAATGATGAAACTATCGATCACTTGGAAACGCTTTATGAAACTGAATCACTAACGGACAAAGCAATGCACGAAGCAATTCATGATAAGCTGGAAGTTCTTGGCAAAAAACTGAATCTGTTCATTCAATCCGTGGAAAGGGGTCATAACAGTCAGGAATAGAGTGAAAAGCAACATCCAGCATCCAGTGGCCAGCATCCAGTATTTGTTTGGAATAGAGCAGGAAGTCACATTTCCTGACAAAATCGATAACCCCAAAATCTTTTTCTGAAATATTACCATGCCAAGAATAAAAATCGACCATAACAAATGCACTGGTTGCAGGCATTGTGAGATAGCCTGCTCTCTGAATCATGTGACCGGAGTAGCGAATCCCCGAAGGGCCCGAATTCGTGTTTTTCGTGAAGGCAATGTTTTTTTCCCCGTAATTGCCGGTCCCTTTGTGGATGCGGCCTGCACCTCAAAGCTTAACATAAAAGTAGGCGATCAAGTCTACGACATGTGTTTGCTCTGCCGGGCATCCTGTCCTCAGAAACCCTTTTTCATCGAAGCAGACACAGGCTTTCCCCTGAAGTGTGACTTCTGCGGCATCCCCCCCAACCCCTCCTGCGTGCGCTGGTGCAATTCAGGAGCCTTAGAGCTGATAGATGACTGAAGATTTAGGGATTGAGGAATTAATCCCTTAATTCCTCAATTCGACAGTGTTGTCATATGAATTACATCAACAAAAATCATAATATCGTTGGCGCAGTGATGGTCGTTGGCGGCGGGATTGCAGGCATTCAGGCCTCCCTGGATTTGGCTGATCTGGGCTTCTACGTCTATCTCGTGGAAAAAAAGGCTTCCATTGGCGGAGCCATGGCGCAACTTGACAAGACGTTTCCAACCAATGAATGTGCCATCTGAATCGTGTCTCCGAAATTGGTGGAGGCCGGTCGGTCTCCAAACATTGAGATCATCACAAAGGCAGAACTCTCATCCCTCCAGGGAAAAGCAGGCAACTTCACTGCCACGGTACATCGCCTGCCCCGCTATGTGGATCAGGATCGATGCACGGCCTGCAGGACGTGTGCCGATTATTGTCCGGTTCCCATCACAGATGACTATAACCAAGGGCTTTGCCAAACCAAGGCCGTACACATCGATTACCAGCAAGCCATACCAGCGGCCTTTCATGTGGATCCCAAGGCCTGTCTCTTTCTAACAAATCAGGAATGCAAACAGTGTGAGAGAGTCTGCCAGGCCAAGGCCATCGATTTCAGACAGCAGGCCCAGGACATAGAGATCAATGTGGGCGGAGTCATACTCGCTGTCGGGTTTGGTCGCACAAGTAACGACGTGTTGTCAAGATATGGTTATGGGATCTTTCCAAACATAGTCACGAGCACCGAGTTAGAACGCATCCTTTCCGCCTCTGGCCCTTTCCAGGGCCGCCTCATACGTCCTTCGGACGACAAGAAGCCCAGAAAGATCGCCTGGCTCCAGTGCGTGGGCTCACGGGACATCAACTTTTCTAATAATGGTTACTGCTCAAGCGTTTGCTGCATGTACGCAATCAAACAGGCCCTTGTTGCAAAGGAGCATTCCAAAAATGGCCTGGAGACAGCCATCTTTTTCATGGATATGCGCACCTGTGGCAAGGAGTTCGAGCAGTATTACAACCATGCCAGGGGAAAAGGCGTGCGTTTTGTGAGGTGTCGGGTACACAGCATTGACCCGGTGCCTGGTTCGGATAACTTGCAGATTCGCTACGTAACCGAAGATGGCAAAGTGCGACAGGAAGCGTTCGACATGGTGGCGCTTTCTGTCGGCCTTGAGCCTTCGGCTGGTGTGGCAGAACTGGCAGAAAGGCTCGGGATCGAGCTTAATCATTACAAATTTGCCAAGACCAGCAGCTTTGCTCCTGTAAGTACATCCATACCCGGGATCTATGCCTGCGGCGCCTTCCAGGGCCCCAAAGATATCCCCTATTCCGTAATGGAAGCCTCGGCAGCCGCAGGTGCCGCAGCATCCGTATTGGCGCCCGTGCGCAACACACTGGTGAAGGAGAAGATTTTCCCCGAGGAAAGAGACGTCTCAGAGAAACCGCCAAGAATTGGAGTTTTTGTCTGCAACTGCGGTGTAAATATAGCTGGCGTGGTCAATGTCCCTGAAGTAGCCCAATACGCCAAAACAGTTGAGAATGTGGTCTATGTGCAGGAAAACCTCTTTTCCTGTTCCCAGGATGCCCTGAAGCAATTGGTTGAGGTAATCAAGGAAGAAAATCTCAACCGGGTTGTGGTGGCCGCCTGCTCGCCTCGCACCCATGAGCCTCTCTTCCAGGAGACTTTGCGTAATAGCGGTCTGAACAAATACCTCTACGAGCAGGCCAATATCCGCGACCAGTGCTCCTGGGTACATTCCGGAGATCCTGGTGCTGCCACTCAAAAGGCCAAGGACCTGGTACGGATGGCAGTTTCCCGGGCCTCACTCATCGAGCCTTTATCCATGACCTCGGCGCCGGTTACACCGGCTGCTTTGGTCGTAGGTGGCGGTGTGGCCGGAATGGTGTGTACCCTTGACCTGGCCCAGCAGGGATTCAAGGTACACATTGTCGAGGAGAAGGATCGCCTCGGAGGCCACGCCCTGAAGTTAAAGAACACCTGGAAGGGCGAAAGCATACCGGAGTACGTGAGCAAACTGGTTGATGACGTAACCGGTCACGAGAACGTTGAGGTCTATCTCAATACCAAGGTCAAGGAGGCATCCGGTTCTATTGGCAACTTCCAAACCACCATCGCCCTGAATGGGACAGGGGACGCCAAGAAGATCGAGCACGGGGTAGTGGTGCTTGCAACGGGCGCCCATTCCATCAAACCGGATGAATACCTCTATGGCAAGAACGAGCGGGTCTTGCGTTGGCACGATCTTGATAAGGCATGGGACAGCGATCTTGTAAAAAACGCAGCCAGTGCGGTCTTCATCCAGTGTGTGGGTTCCAGGGAACCTGAACGTCCTCACTGCAGCAAGATCTGCTGCACCTTTTCGATTCAAAAGGCCTTGGAGCTTAAGGAACGGAACCCGGATATGGATGTCTACATCCTTTACAGGGACATTAGAACCTACGGGGAGCGTGAGGATCTTTACAGAAAAGCCCGCCGGCGGGGTGTGATTTTTATTCGCTACGAGCTTCATAACAAGCCCGTTGTCAAAGAAACCGAGGGAGGCGGCCTGGAGATCACTGTGACTGATCACGTGCTGGGCCGGCCAATCACCATCAAGCCGGACTTTGTCACCCTGGCCAGTGCCATCTACACCCGCGGCCTGGAGGAACTGGCCCAGCTCTTCAAGGTGCCTCTGAGTCAGGACAATTTCCTGCTGGAAGTCCACATGAAGCTTAGGCCCGTAGACTTTGCAACTGATGGCGTCTTTGTCTGCGGCCTGGCGCATTATCCCAAACCGATTGAGGAGAGCATTGCCCAGGCACAGGCGGCAGCGGCCCGGGCAGGGGCAGTTCTCTGTCAGGATTCTATCATCAGCGAAAGTGTCATCGCCCGTGTAAACGAAGAGGCATGTCGGGGATGCGGCCTCTGTGTGGCGTTATGTCCCTTTAAAGCCTTAAGGATCGTCGAGGCACAAGATGGACGAAAGGTAGAGGTTATCGATGTGGCTTGCAAAGGTTGCGGAGTGTGCGCAGCCACCTGCTATCGACACGCCATGCGTATCAACGCTTTCACTGATGAGCAAATGGCTTCACAGGTCAGAGCTTTCTTGACGACTTCATAAGAACCCCGTCTGTCAGCCCCGGGACCATAGTGCGTTCCCACGCAGAACGTGGGAACAAGCACAGCTCCAGTTTGAAACATCGTAATATGCTAAGCGTGCAGGTCCAAGCTTCTCAGGGAAGCGCCACTTCCTGATGCTCGGCCGTGGCAGCCCTGGCCACCTTCCGTCGCTGGATGCGCGGCAGTTCGGTGACTTCCTTGTGGGAATAGTCCAATATCTTTTTGCCATCCAACAACGCCAAGAGCAGACCTTCTTCCCGGCAACGACCGGCATGAGCGCATTTCTTGCGGCTCCTTTCAAAGTAGTATAGCGGTGTCAGACAACTGAAGGCGCTAACGGCGATACTGTCTTCGGTTTGGTCGTTTCCGTATGCGATTTTCTTCTTCCCACGAAGGATTTCTTTTCCCATGACGAGATCCTGACAATCATCTCCAAAACGCGGGCACCTGGCACAATGCTCGAAAAATCTTAGAGGCGCCTGACATCCGAACTCCAATACACTGATTTTCCCAGGAATCCTCTTTGCCATAATTTCCTCCTCCACGCGAAGTCTAGTGTCAAAATATGGAATATAAAATAACATACATACTAATACTACCCTTGTCAACATTAGTTATACTAAATGCCCACAACAAAGTTATGCATATGTGGCATGTTCTTTCTGTTCTATCTTGACTTAATCCACAGTAATCTTGCCACGTTGGGGCCTGGGTTTCTCCATTGACTCGGCATCTCGGAGGTCAAATAGATCACATCCCCTGCCCGCACCGTATAGGTGGCTTTGTTGAGGGACATTCTAAGCTTGCCGGAAAGGAGGTAGCCTATCTCTTCGCCCTTGTGGATAAAAAAATGGGCGGGCAAGTGCTTATTAGGCATGATTTCAATAAGATACGGTTCCATTTTGCCGTCAAAATCAAGCGGTGTTAAAAGGTAGCCTTCCAGCGACCCTTTAGGTAGGTCAGGAAAACCCACACTCACGGCCTCTGCCGCAGGAAAGATGATCCGTTTTTCCAACTCCATGGCCTGTTCAAAGAGGGAGGTGATATCAACTGAAAGGACCTCGGCCATCTTGAGCAAGGCCGGTAGAGAAGGATAGATAATGTTCGCCTCCACCTGGGAGATGGTGCTGGGTGTTACGCCCACCAATTTGGCCAATTCTGCCTGTGACAGACCCCGCTTGGTTCTTAGCTCTTTGATGCGCAGTCCCAGGTTGAGCCGGGCTGCACCGTGTTTTTCTCCTTCAAACGTGACCGTAAGATCTTTGGTCCAGTAGCGATGGGGTTCGCGGATGTCCTCCGTGCCGCGATTTTCAGCCTTCAGGATCTTCAGTGTGGTGGTGCCTCTCTTTATGGAAAGGTCGATGGCAACCTGTGCAATCTGATTGATCTGGGCCCGGAGTTGTTGCGAGTGGGCTAATTTTTCCATAATCCAGTATGCAATGGTGTCCAGCTCATAGAGGCGGGGGCAGGAATGGGAATAGAATTTGAGGATGGCCTCCTCGCCTCCCCAGATTTTCTGCATGCCGGTCATACTTTCGAATATCAGGCGCACGTCTCCTTGCATGGTTTCATGGAGCCCGTAGATGGTCTCCATCACATAGTCTGTGTCCCTGGGCTTTTCCATCCTCTTGACGCTGCAAACTCGTTCCGGATCAGGCTCTTCATAGAATTTCATAAATATCGGGCTGCTGGCCCCCTTGCCGCAAGTAAAAGCGTCCAGAATTGTCAGGTCGGCGCTTTCGGCCAGGGCTCCAAGTTTATCAAGGAGGTTTTTGGGAGAACGATCAAAGCTGACGTATATGACAGGTTTTTGCAATAATAGGGAGGTTTGGAGAAAATTCAGGCAAAAAGTGACAGCCAGATTGCCCGAATCATCGTGCCAGACCACGTTGTCTCCGATAAAAAGACCACCCAGAAGGCGATCCAACTGGCTTACTCCGGAACTGACCCGAACTTTTTGCGTCATAAAAGAAAGCCCTTGTAACAAACAAGGTAATGTTGACCTATGGTCCTCGCCCAGCTATTGCATTCTACCGGAGCCTTGAGTAACTGTCAACTTTCGACCGGTCTTTTTGAGCCCATCGGCACCGGGACCATCAGCAGGGGAAATACAAACTGGGAACGAAACCGGGAACATCCATAAGAACATAAGTAATTCAGCCTTCTCATGAGAGCATCACTAACCCAGCAGACTTATGTATTTATGTCCTGGTCCATTCTTCCGGTTCCATCTTGAAGTTTCGATCCTCCTCCCGTCTCAAGAGCGCAAAATGAGAATCGGTGACGGGCCATTCGACTTGAAGATAGCAAAACCATATCAGAACATTTTCTAGCGAGGACTGAGTTAAAAATTGATTGCAGATTTGCAGATCGCAAGATTGGGCAAGCTGACCGAGAATGGCCATGTGACGCAATATCTTCAATGCGCCGCTTCGGGGCCTATCGTCAATTGTGGCGGGAAATGAGTGATGAAGCGGCTCTAGTCTTGGTTTTGATGTCGGGTGGCAGGGCTATTCGTGACGCAACGCTTCAATCGGATCCATTTGTCCCGCCTGCCTAGCTGGAAAGTAGCCGAAGATGACGCCCACCGCAGCTGAAAAAACGAAGGAGATGGCGACAATCCCCGGGTTAAAGACGAAGGGAACAGCAAGAAGGCGAGCTCCGACGGCGGCCGCCCCGACCCCGAGGACGATGCCGATCAGCCCGCCGAAGGAAGAGAGCACCACGGCCTCGACCAGAAACTGCATCAGCACATCGCGTTCCAGGGCGCCAATGGCGAGCCGGATGCCGATCTCGCGCGTTCTTTCCGTCACCGAGACCAGCATGATATTCATAATACCGATCCCGCCGACAAGGAGACTAACCGCCGCCACTGCCCCGAGCAGTCCGGTAAGCACACGGGTTGTCCCTGTCATGGTGCTGACAAGTTCTTGCATATCTCTGACATGGAAATCATCTTCTTTGCCCGATACAATGTGCCGACGCTCGTGCATCAGTCGCTCAATATCCTGCTGGACTTTCTTGGTTGAGACGCCATCTCTTGCTGAAACGTAGATTCTGCTCACGTCTGTATTTCCGGCAATGCGCCGTTGAAATGTGCGGAGGGGAATAACCACGAAGTCGTCCTGATCCGTCCCGAAGCTGGACTGCCCTTTGGATTCGAGCACACCAATCACCTCAAACGAGAGCTTTCCCAGACGAATCGTAGCGCCTATAGGATTCTGGCCCCCAAAGAGTTCCTTCCGCACGGTAGCGCCCAGGATGCACACTGCCTTGCCGGCCCGTAGCTCGCCGCTCCTGAACCGGCGTCCGTTTTTAAGCGCCCAGTCCCGGACCTGCAGATAAGAATTGGTGCTCCCGGTAGCCGCGGTAGACCAGTTCTTATTTCCGAAAATAGCTTGTGTAGTCTGAGATGCGGTCGGCGCTACCGCAGCAAGTCCCGAGATCTCCCGGGCAATGGCTTCGGCATCGTCCTCCTTAAACATGTCACCTGTTGAACGTGTGCCGCCAGGACCACGACGTGCTTGGCCGGGTCTAACTTGGAGCAAATTGGTCCCCAGTTTGGCGATATCGGAAGCCACCTGCGCGGTTGCCCCGCCGCCCAAGGTCACCATGGTGATGACGGCAGCAACACCGATCACGATGCCCAGAATTGTAAGCGATGAGCGCAAGACATTGCGGCGGATTTCGCGCAAGGCGAGTAAAACCGTTTCCCTCAACATCAAGCAGTTCCCCCGTTTTGCTCCTCTGAGTCGATAATTCCATCAAGGAAGCGAATGATTCGTTTTGCGTAGGCCGCCATATCGGCGTCATGGGTCACCAGCGCGATCGTGATGCCGCGCTCAGTGTTGAATGCAGCAAGCACCTCCATGATTTCACGACTGCAGACAGAATCCAGGTTACCGGTAGGCTCGTCGGCTAGAAGCACCTTAGGATTAGTAACAATCGCCCGGGCGATGGCCACCCGTTGCTGCTGCCCACCGGACAGCTCGCTTGGCGTGTGTGTTTCCCATCCTTTAAGCCCGACCGCTTCAAGGGCTCGAAGGGCACACACTCGCCTCTCCTCGCTTGGTGTGCCGCGATAGATCAGGGGCAGTTCCACGTTTTCCAGAGCCGAGGTGCGGTTGAGGAGGTTGAAGCCCTGAAACACAAACCCCAGATAATTCCGGCGTAACAGCGCACGCTGGTCGCGAGACAGTTTTCCCGCGTCCACGCCTTCAAAGAGGTAAACCCCGGCGCTGGGAGTATCTAGGCAGCCCAGTATATTCATGCACGTAGATTTGCCCGACCCGCTCGGCCCCATCACAGCCACGAACGCACCCTGGTCGATCCGCAGGTCAATGCCTCGGAGTGCGTACATGGCCGCGCGGCCCGTGCCGTATACCTTGGCCACGCCTTTCAGCTCAATAAGGGGAGATTTGCCGGTTTGCTCGGAGGGAGTGGTATTCATCGGCCCGCTCTCAGTGTATCGACCAGAAGCGCCATACCGGGCTTAACATCGCCCCCGGTGACCTCGGTCATGCTGCCATCAGTGACCTCTGTCGTGACAGTAATGGAGACAAGCTGTCCATCGCGTAGCATCCAGACGCGCTGTTGTTTGTTATTGGCGGTCGTGTCTTTGCGCCGTTTCGACGACGATCTGGGCCGACGCGGAAGGAGTTTACTAACCAGACTGCGGCTGTCGGAGGGATCATTATTTTCTTTGATCGGAGGTGTAAAGCGCAAAGCAGCATTCGGCACCAGGATTGCGTTTCTCACTTTCTTGACGGTGATCTCCGCTGTTGCCGTCATGCCTGGCCGCAGAGACAGATCCGAGTTGTCCACGTTCAATACCGTTTCATACGTGACCACGCCGTCTGCGGTCTGGGAGCCGAAACGGACCTGAGTGATCAGGGCCGGGAAATTCCGATCCGGGTAGGCGTCCACTGTAAAAGTGGCTTCCTGTCCCTCTTTCACCTGACCCACATCGGCTTCGTCCACGCCCACGTGGAGCTCCATCTCGGTCAGATCCTCTGCCAGTATGAACAGCACCGGGGCCTGCAATGAGGCGGCAACTGTCTGACCGGGTTCCACGTTGCGCGTAAGGACGATGCCGTTGATGGGCGAGCGGATGACCGCTTTCGATAGATCCGTCTCATTGGCTTCGAGGGCGGCTTGGGCCTGATTCACTGTTGCTTTGGCGCTGGCTTTGTCGGCCAGGGCGCGGTCAAGCGCTGCCTGTGCCGCGTCCAGGTCGTGCTGGGACACCGCCTTGTTATTGCTCAGTTTGCGAACTTCTTCTAACCGCGACAGGGCATTGCGCGTTTCCTTGATGGTCGCCTCCGTCTGCAACACCTTGGCACGGGCCGATGCCAGGGCGGCTCTGGACTGTAAAACCTCCGCTTCGAGTTTCGATGTGTCCAGTTTCGCCAAAACCTGGCCAATCTTCACATGGTCGTTGTAATCGACTTCGACGGTTTCGATGATCCCAGACTGCTCACTGCCCACTTCAACCTGGTTGGTCGGCTCCAGGTTGCCTGTTGCAGTCACGGTTACGGTTAGGTCTCCCCGCTGAGCTGTCTCGGACTGGTACTGCATGGAATTGGACTTTTCTGTCCTCTTCCAAACAACAGCAGTTGTCACGCCCGCTATTGCCAGGAAGGCCACGATGAGCCACCGTTTCAGGTGCCTTCTGTGGCTTGAGGATTGATCGATGCCCAGAGTTTGGCTGATGTCGGATTCTGGTTTCGTCTTGGATTTCATGGCTTCTTTCTATATCTCAACCTATTTTGTGTTATCAGGTACAAGGGAGTTCCACCCACCACCCAGGGCCTTGTATAAAGCTATCAGATTGGACGTCACTTCACCCTCGCTGACGGCTAGCTGGTCCCGGAGTGATAACAGCGACCGCTGCGCAACCAGGACATTGGTGAAATCAATCAGTCCGGACGAATACTGGCTTTGCGCAAGATCAAGGGCACGCTGGGCGGCCTGAGTCGCCTCGCTCAGTGACTCTCTGCGATGTTGTTCTTCAGCATAGGCGACAAGCGCGTTTTCGACCTCCTCCAGTGCCGTGAGAACCGCGGCCTCATGCCGGATCAGGGCTTGCTCCTGCAGGGCAGATTGCACTTCGATGTTGCTGCGGATGGCGCCGGCGTCGAATAGAGGCCAGGCAATAGTGGAGCCGATAGTATGGCTTCGGCTGCCAGATAAAAACAGATTCCCTGGTGACAGGGCTTCAAGGCCTATGGATCCAAGAAGCGAAAGCTTGGGATACAGATCGGCGGTGGCAACACCTACCTCGGCAGTCTGGGCGGCCAGTTGGCGCTCGGCGCGTCGAACATCCGGCCGGCGTCGCAGGACATCGGCCGGCACACCAACTGCGACCTCAAGAGGCGTAACCGGAATGGCTTTGTGTTCGGCCAGGGTATTCTCCAGGGAACCCGGGTGCTGTCCCAGGAGCACGGCTAGGCGGTTCTTGGCCTGCTCAAGTCCGGTCTGTAAACTAGGTATCTCGGATCGTGTCCGCTCCAGACTGTACTTGGCCTGTTCTACGTCAAGCTGTGTTGTCAGGCCGGCTTGAAATCGCCATTGGGCGATGTTGTATGTTTCCTTCTGGGCGTCAAGGTTGGCCTCTGCAACCGACAGCCGGGTCTGAAATGAACGCACCTCAACATAATTCAGGGCAACTTCGGCAAGTAGGCTGACAAGTGCGTCTCGCAAATTCTCTTCACTCGCCTGCAGTTCAGCTTCGGCCGCCTCGACGGCGCGTTTTTTGCCGCCAAACAAGTCCAACTCCCAAATGGCATCAAAGCCTGCGGCGTAGAGCTCTCTCTCACTGCCGCTGCCCGTTTCTTCGCTGCTACGGCTCAACCTGGCTGAGCCACTGGCGTCGATAGTTGGAAAACGATCGGCCTCGCTGATGCCGCGCCGAGCACGGGCCTCACGAACTCGTGCACGGGCCTCCTTAAGACCGAGGTTTCCCGCGACCGCCCATTCAATTAGATTCGTTAGTACAGGGTCATCGAGTGTCGACCACCAACCGGCCAATGCTTGTCTATCCAAACCCTCCACGATCAAGCCACCTTTCAGTTGGGCATGCCATAGTTCCGGCGATGATGCATCGGGCGGCGCATAATCCGGCCCGACGGGTGCGCACCCGGCAAACACTGACATCATGACCGCCGCATGGATAACCGCCCTAAGTCGGATAGGGCTTCTCTTACTCGTTAATTTCATAGCTACTCGCATCTCAATACCTTCAACTGAGAAGTGCCTCCATATCAATATCCGTATCTCCGTCGCCACGGTCATCACCTTGGCCAACTACAGGCTCTACCCATGCCGTTATTCCGCTCGGGTCAAGGCCCTTCATGATGCGGTGGTCTCGCATGGCGCGCAGTCCTGCTGTCCCGTTGAGGTCGTGGAGGACGCCTTAAATGGTGAGCCAAGGCTTTTCTTTCTTCCTGATCAAACTGTGTGGCCAGTTTAACGGTAGCATTTGCCAACCTCCGTTTCATGCAACCTTTCAGTTCGTGTATCTTGTCCACCTTGGCTCGGTAGGCAGCTTCATCAAATTCAGGTGCGGTCAGAATCTTCATAGCTCTTTCTCTTGCTTCTCGGATCTGTTTGTGTACATCCTTATTGTCCAGATGGGCCCTTTCCACCGTCTCCCGAAACAACTCTGCCTTATCTTCGGACAGTTTCGACGCAAGCTCTGGTGCATGCCTTCCAAGAAAATCTTTCCTATGCAAGCGATGAGACATATCTCCGATGATAACCCCAATAAGCAACACATTCAGGAGAAGTGAACCAATAGTGAGAACCTTCATCTTTTTGCTCATAGAACATTTCCTTCGTAATACAGAGGCTCTTGTAGGTCTGTTTGGTATTGTTCGGTGGACACGGACCCCATAGGATTTGAAAAACCTATGGCAAATCCGATTATCAAAACAAGAACGAGCGAAACAGAAACCGCTGTGACTGCCCGTTTAGATAAACTGAATTCCCACAGTAACCCTGAGAAGAACCCGCCAAGACTTCGCCGCACTTTTTTCCTCTTGGGTTGCGAGGCTGAGATAATTCGCTCTGCTAAATCACTACTTGGTTCTTCATACTTCCTCGTTTTGAGAACCAGTTCAAATCGTTCTTCATCTGCCAATAATGCCCGAAGCTCGGCAGAATTTTCCAGTGATTTCAACCCTGTCTGTCTTATGTCTTGTGGCCACGCATGAACATCGGCACCATAGACAAGTAACTTTTCTTTAAATTGTTTAAGGTTCATTGTCATATTGAACCTCCACCTAGATATCGTTTAACCTTGTCTTTCAATGTCGTTTTGGCACGCATAATAAGAGACTGTACCGCTTTGACCTTCACGCCGATGATTTCCGCTGCTTGCGCATTGCTTGATCCTTCGTAAAAGCATAGGTTGAGGGCTAGTTGTTGCCTTTCCGGCAGCTCCTGAATAAGGCTGTCCACTAAAGCCTGCTTCTGATAAGTATCCAATAATACGTCCTGCCCGCGATTGTTGTCTACGAGCTCCAGCTCTTCAGGTAATTCCAGCGGTTTTCTCTTCTTATTGAGATCCAAACATAGGTTTATGACGACCTTATAGAACCACGTAGTGAATTTCGCCTGTTTGCTGGACTTCCAAAGCTGCGGCCTGTCCCATAGTTTTAAAAACGCTTCCTGCACAACGTCCTCTGCATCGCCCTTATTGAAAAGAAGGCGGTAGGCAATACCATAAAATCGATTCGAGTGACGATTTACAAGCGCCGAGAATGCTTCATGACTTCCTTTCTGTATTTGCCGGATCAACGACTCGTCATCAAGGTGTGAGAAACCTGCATCCATATTTCCTGTTATCTTCCTGCCGCCATCATGTGGTTCAAAACGAACGATGCTGTGAGGGTGCAGGCATGCCACCCTCACGCGCTCATTGTAGTCTATTGATGCCTTCGTTCTCTTAGATGACGATGACGTCCTGGTTTGGGTGGAAGCAGTTCGGCCAAGATCTTGCGCTCATCAGCCGTAAACTGTTTTGCCAGCTTCACGACGGCCTCCTCCATGGTTGCCCGCGTCTTGCCGCGGAGCATCTCCAAACTGTTTGTCTTTTCACGGAAGAGAGCCTCCTCAAACCGATCCGCGGTAAGTATGCCTTTTATTTCTTCACGAAGGGCCTTGATTTGCGCACGAATTTCAGATGCCTTTTCCCTGGCTTCTCTCATAGTCTGATGGAAAAGCATCTCTTTGTCTGCCGGCAACTGAGCCAGCAGTTCCTGTCGTGAGCATCTGCCCCGAGATCCGCCCCGTCCAGTTCCCTCTGAAGCGTAAGCCACCGACCACATAGAAATTACGATAATCAGTGCCGAAACAGCCATCGTTCTTTTCATGATTTATTCCCTCCTTTAAGTTTTTCTTCGCGTTTTTTCAAGGATTGTAAACATGCTTACATAACCTTATACGAATGAATCTCACAAAGTATTCGCTATTTTTTGAAAGTTATGAGAAAAACAACGACTAAAAGGTGTGTAGATTTTATACGGTCAGCAGGAGCTCACAAAAATGGCGAACGATATTCTGAAAGGCTGTTTTCAGGGAAAGCGGGAAATTTAGGCCGGATTCTTTGGGGGCCACGGGTTAGAAAACAGTTTACAAACCCTCAATCTAGGAAAACATTTTTGTCGCCGGATCGTCCAGGTTGCCAGCAATGCCCTCATCATCGCTTTCATTACAGCCACTGAGCATGACTCCAGGCACAGCCTAAAGCCTGTGGCTATAAGATCTTGTGATTTCCTTTGAAAAATTTCGGATCATTCATATCTGCGAAGAATATCCCAGTATGCCCCGCGATATCCCTTGCCAATAGCATCCACCAGTCGTTGGTTGGCGTTATAGTTGTAATTTCTGTCAGGCCTTGATGGGTCAGAGAAGAAAAAACGCCCATCGTTGCCTACGAGCTCATCAAGCAGTTCAAAAGCGAAGCCCGCAACTGCCGGCTCTATGAAGAAAAGGGGTTCTGATTCGTCACGTGCTCCCACAAGACCCTCTCTGAGTTGGTCCCGGCTGACCAGATCCACAAGTTTCGTTCTCGGATAGACCCGGACGCCCACAGTAACTCCCACCCGATCCGGGGCAGCTCGTCTCATCAAATCAATCGTAGCAATGATGCTGTCCCGTGTCTCCCCAGGCGAGCCAAGCAAAAGGTCGAACATCACGGCGATGCCCACCTTTTGACACGACTGCGCTGCATTCAAGATCTCATTTGGTCCAAAATCTCGTCTCAACCGACTCAAGATCTGCTCATCGCCGTTGTCTACTCCAAAGTTAATCCCCACACATCCGGCCCGGTGCATCTCCTGAGCTAGTTCCAGTGAAAAGGAAGCTGGCGAGCAATAGGCATACCAGTGAACCTTGTGACCAAGATTGTGACGGAACATTTCCTTGCATACTTCGGAAGCGTGCCACGGCGGTAAATTAAACTCACTATCGCAGGTATGAATATGGTCAATCCCCTGCTCAAGAAGACTTTCCATCTCGTGAATCACATCTTTTGGCGGTCGAATTCGTATTTGTTTACCCTTGGCTAGCGGATCGGCGCAGTAAATACAATGGCCAGAGCAGCCGCGCTTGGTTTCAATCCCAGCCTGCCCACCTTCACGGAAATACCGGGAGTTATCAAGCCACCTGCGGCTCATTGGGGGCAGCTCTGTCAGAGTCGGCGCGGAACGGGGGTTGTGGTGCCACCCGCGGTCATGGGGCCAAATCAGGCTGGGAACATCGTGCCATTCTTGCTTTGATTCTACCCTCTGGGCAAGCTGTACAAAGCCAACCTCGCCATCGCCCCACAGGCCAGCATCGGCTTTGCAGCACTCTAAAACCTCCTCAGGCATAACGGAAAATCCCACACCACCGAGCACGATTAGGCCGTCGGTGTGCTTGCGAATGGTTTTAACCATGGCGGCAAACTCACCGAGAAAGGACTGGCGGCTTGTGAAGGCACAATCGTCTGTGTTGCGCAGTGTAACGCCAATTAAGCGAAAATCTTTCTTATCGAAAAAATTGGCTAAGGTAGCGCTCCAGTCGTCTGCCCAGCAAAGGTCAAGAACCGCCACATGATGTCCAGCTACGCCCAGTGCCTCAGCAACATAATCCAGACCGATGGGTGCTATCGGGGGCTTGATCTGGTTCGTATTGATCAAGGCTACGCGCATGATCGATCAAATCCTCTGCCAAAACATTCTACATTCCCTGTTAGGAATGACCTTCCAAACACCGCAAAGGGAATCTGATTGGAAGTTATCTATCTCTGGCAGTCCCCCGGCAGAGCTGGTGCTTTACCCGTGATTATTAGCATCCAAGGGAGACAGCAGGAGCGAGTTTACCCTCAAGCGATTCAGAATATCTTTGTGAGGATCAGCCATGTTCTGTTCCCTTCTGGGCGACCTAGCGGGAGCGGTGTAACGCCTCCGCCTTCAGTCGAGAACTCAAACTCGGACCTGAGAGAAACAAAAAACTTCATAGGTGGAATAAACACGGATACTTCTGGCCCAATTGCGTAACCGCGGTCTTTATCAGAACTCGATCCGCTTCCACTGTCTTCAGTGACCTGCCATTGGCAATACCCGACCACACCAACATCCCAAACCTGTGCAAGTGTTTTGCCGACTCCCCACTCAAAATGGAAATCGTCACCAGGCTCTATATCCGTATCAGCATAGTCACTGTGGTGAATCTCATACCGGCCAAGTATTGATGCCGACCATGTCTTTGCTTCATCAAAATAATAGGTTCCGCCTAAAGTGAACATCGTCGTGTACATATTTTCACCAGGGTCAGCAGGCTCGTCATCATCGCCCGTCGGCAGAAAAAAGGCAATGGCTGTTGATGCGTCATAACGTGAGCCGTGCCAGGCCAGAACAAAGGGCTCGATTATGATATCTCCAAGATTCCACTTGCTATCATCGTAAGCCCCTACCTCAATGTCTTTATACCAAATTGGAATAAAAACGTCGGCACCATAATTCGCCCCAAACAATTTTATGTCCTCAGATATCCAAAGGAATCTATGCGCGTTTATGAACATCTTGGCATCAAAATCAATGGGTACTTCATCTCCGTCCGGGTCCATGACTTCATCGGCGGTAATATAAGCATTATACATCTTGTAATAAAAACCCGGCGGTGGCAAAGTTGCACATTTGATTCCTTCAGCACCATTCGGATAAGATTCACCAAAAGCAATCCCAAACAAGACTCCCGCCAGACCTAAACTAATGAATGTCATACTGATAAACTTTTTCATCAGACTCCCTCCTCTTAGTCATGTGATAAGGTAAGTATTCTATCTCATAGCCGTACGCTTTAAACAGTAAGCTATATTAGGTCTTAGCGGTTGCTGGAATTATTCCCCGACAGCGCCTCGCTTTGCGGTAGGGCGTCTGTAGTATAAATTGATTGGTGTGTCAAGGATTGAGCTTGCGAGGACTATTCCATTATTTCAATTGCGGAGCGAAGCTAAGAGCACTCTGGTTTATCGTGTCTCCGTTGGGTTTTTTCCATCAAAACACATCAGGCAGAGATCCTCTTTGGGAAGCCCCAAACCTGCCACAAAGGCATCGAGGCTGTTGTATTTCACGGAATCTGCGCCGATCTCATCGGCTATCCGGGCTTCGAGATTCCTTAGCTCTTCCATGGATGTGATATCCCCGGACTTGAGATAGCGTCTGGCTGCCAGCTCTTCACGACTGCGCGTGGAAACGCCGAAACCACAGGGACACATGAAAGGCGGACAGGCAATGCGCACGTGGACCTCCTTGGCCCCTGCCATTTTCATCTCCCGGACCTTGTAGAAGATCTGGGTGCCTCGGACAATCGAATCATCGCACAGGACTATCCGCTTGCCTTTCACTGCATAATGCAGCACAGACAGCTTGCGCTTAGCCATCCTTTCACGGGCAAGCTGACTCGATTGCGTATAGCTCCGGTCTGCGTATCGATTATAAAGAAAGACCTCCTGGTAATTGATTTTTGAGCGTTTGTGATAGCCCAGGGCATGGCCAATCCCTGACATGGGCACGGCAGCCACAATATCAACCTCCAGCCCTCCTTCCTCGATGTCTCGTCTTGCCAGGCTCTCGCCCAGGTTGTTCCGGGCCTCCTGGACGTAAACACCATCTATTATGGAATCGAGGCTTGCCGTATAGGCCCATTCAAAGGCACAATGAGCGCTACGCGGGGAATCAAGCTGCGCCATGGTCTGAAATCCCCTGTCATTGATCAGGATAATTTCCCCCGGACGGATATCTCGAAAAATCTCCATCTCCAGGTTCTGAATCGGCCTCGATTCCGATGCCACCATATACCTTCCCTGGCCTTGCCCCATGATGAGCGGTCGAAACCCGTAGATATCCCGGGCCGCATAGATGCCATCCTTGCACAACACCAGCAGGGAATAGGCCCCTTTTACCTTTTTGGCAAGGCTACGGATGCCGGCAACCACGTCCGGTTCTTCCATAATAACCTTAGAGATGACCTCAATATTGTACCCCTGGTAGAAAGACTTGCCCCGGGTTTTCATGTCCGCGATCAGCTCATCGGCATTCAGCACGTTGCCGCTGAACGCCACGGCAATCTCCCCCAGTTGGCATTGCCATCTGACGGGCTGGCGCTCCCACAGGCTCACATGCCCGATGCCCCACGTCCCGTTGAGATATTTTAACTCTTCACTTCTAAATGTAGAGGCCACCTTGCCGTAATGAGTGAGCTGACGGACGGTTCCGTCAAAAGTGGAAATGCCGCAGTACTCTTGTCCACGGTGTTGGAGAAAATCAATCCCCTCAAAAATGTCATGAACGCATTCGGTATCCGAATATAGGCCGAAGACCGCGCAGTTATCTCGCAATGACTTCATAGACTTGTCCTCACTGTGCTGGAGACCAGCCGCAATCTGCAATCGAAAATCCGCAATCCCAAATTACTTACCCAATATCCCCATGATAACGTTGAAGAGACTTCACCCTGCCATGCCCGTCACGGTAAGCTGCAATCCCCCTGGCAGCGGCAATGGCCGCAGCCGTTGTCGTGATGTATGGCACCTTATACCTGATCGCGGCCTTTCGGATGTACGAATCGTCGTGCTTGCTCAGTTTACCGCTTGGAGTGTTGATGATCAGTTGGATCTCATCGTTTTTTATCCCATCAACAATATTTGGCCGGCCTTCGTGCACCTTGCGGATCGGTTCGGTCTCAATACCGTGCTCGGCGAGAAACTTGTGGGTCCCTTCAGTCGCTTTGATCCTAAAGGCAAGTTCGTCAAACCGCCTGACCACATCCAGAGCCGCATGCTTGTCTTTATCGGACACGGTGACAAGCACGGTCCCCTCCGAAGGAAGCCACTGTTGAGCCGCCTCCTGGGCCTTGAAAAAGGCGAGCCCAAAACGGTCGGCAAGCCCGAGGACTTCGCCAGTAGATCGCATCTCCGGCCCCAGAAGCGGGTCCACCTCCGGGAACATGTTAAAGGGGAAGACCGCCTCCTTGACACCAAAGTGAGGTATCGATCTCGGCTTGATATCAAGGTCTGCAAGCTTCTTGCCGAGCATGAGCTGGGTGGCCAATCGGGCCATAGAGATATTGCAGACCTTTGAAACCAGGGGTACGGTCCTTGACGCTCGGGGATTAGCTTCAAGGATGTATATCGTATCGTCTGCTATTGCATATTGGATGTTCATCAGGCCGACCACACCGAGTTCCACCGCAATCTTTTTCGTGTACTCGCAGATCGTATCAATATGCCTGGCAGGGATGCTGATCGGGGGAATCACACAGGCCGAGTCACCCGAGTGTATCCCTGCCAGTTCGATATGTTCCATCACAGCAGGCACAAAGGCATCCGTGCCATCTGAAATGGCGTCTGCTTCGGCCTCAATGGCGTGTTCCAGAAACTTGTCAATCAGGATCGGCCGTTCCGGTGACACATCTACGGCCACAGCCACATAGTGTCTAAGCATCTCTTCGTCATGCACCACCTCCATGGCACGCCCCCCAAGCACATAGGAAGGCCGGACCATGAGTGGATACCCGATCCTTTCAGCCACGCCAAGGGCCTCGTCCAATGTGCTGGCCATACCTGATTCTGGCTCAGGGATACCGAGCTTTGTCATCGTCTTGCGGAAGCGATCCCGGTCCTCGGCAAGATCGATGGTCTCAGGGGAAGTGCCGATGATCTTAACGCCAGCCTCAGCCAATTCATTTGCAATATTAAGCGGGGTCTGCCCGCCAAATTGGACGATCACCCCTTCGGGCTTTTCCTTTTCGTAAATGCTCAAGACATCTTCGACCGTGAGCGGCTCGAAGTACAGTTTGTCTGACGTATCATAGTCCGTTGAAACGGTTTCGGGGTTGCAGTTCACCATGATCGACTCGACCCCTTCGTCACGCAATGCAAAGGCGGCGTGAACACAACAGTAATCAAACTCGATCCCCTGCCCGATACGGTTGGGCCCGCCGCCCAGGACCATGATCTTGCGCCTCCTGCTCGTCTCGACCTTGTCAGAGGCATTATAGGTGGAAAAATAGTAGGCCGCATTCTCTACGCCGCTCACAGGCACAGGCTCCCATGCCTCGACCACGCCCAGAGAAGTGCGCCGCTCCCTGATGTCCTTTTCGGGCAAGTCGAGAATCTCTGACAGGTACCGGTCTGAGAACCCATCTTTCTTGGCCTGCCTGAACAACTCGTCAGGCACGATGTTCCCCTTGTATTCGAGGATTTCCTCCTCAAGGGCCACCAGTTCCTTCATCTGTTCGATGAACCAGGGCTTTATAAAGGTCCTCTCATAGAGCGTCTCCACGCTGGCTCCCTTTCTGAGGGCCTCGTACATGATAAATTGTCGCTCGCTGGAGGGCTCTGCCAGCAGCTCCATCAACTCATCCAGTGGCCTTTCATGAAAGTCCTTGGCAAAGCCGAGCCCGTAGCGGCCGTTTTCCAGGGAGCGAATCGACTTCTGGAAGGCCTCTTTGTAGTTCTTGCCAATGCTCATGACCTCGCCCACGGCGCGCATCTGGGTGCCCAATTTGTCTTCTGAGCCCTCAAACTTTTCAAAGGCCCACCGGGCAAACTTCACCACTACATAGTCGCCCCACGGCGTATATTTATCCAGGGTTCCTTCCCGCCAGTAAGGGATCTCATCGAGCGTCATTCCTCCAGCCAGCATAGCGGAGACAAGGGCGATGGGAAAACCCGTGGCCTTGGAAGCAAGGGCAGACGAACGCGATGTCCTTGGGTTGATTTCAATTACGACCACACGACCGGTCTTGGGGTCATGGGCAAATTGAATATTCGTGCCACCGATCACGCGGATAGCCTCGACAATGTCATAGGACCATTTCTGAAGCCGCTCCTGCAGTTCAGGGGCGATAGTGAGCATCGGGGCCGTGCAATAGGAGTCACCCGTGTGCACGCCCATGGCGTCCACATTCTCGATAAAACAAACGGTGATCATCTGGTTCTTGGCATCCCGCACGACTTCCAGCTCCAGTTCCTCCCACCCAAGGACGGATTCTTCTACCAGCACCTGACCCACCATGCTCGCCGAGAGCCCGCGGCTCGCAATGGTCCGCAACTCTTCCACGTTGTACACCAGGCCCCCGCCTGTTCCTCCCATTGTGTAAGCAGGGCGGATGACCACCGGGTAGTCGAGTTCAGCCGCGATTTTTTCAGCCTCCTTCACGCTGAAGGCAGGCTTGCTCCTGGGCATCTCGATCCCGAGCCGCTTCATGGTATCTTTAAATACGATCCGGTCCTCGCCGCGCTTGATGGCATCTATCTCAACGCCGATTATCTTAACCCCGTATTTTTCGAGCACGCCTGTACGGGCCAGCTCTGAGGAAAGGTTCAGACCTGACTGCCCACCCAGGTTGGGAAGGAGCGCATCCGGCCTCTCTTCTTCTATAATCTCGGTCATGACCTGGAGGTTCAAAGGCTCAATATAGGTCACGTCGGCCATGCCGGGGTCGGTCATAATGGTTGCAGGGTTGGAATTTACCAATACAATCTCATAACCGAGCTTGCGAAGGGCCTTGCAGGCCTGGGTGCCCGAATAATCGAACTCGCAAGCCTGGCCTATAACGATAGGCCCTGAGCTGATAATCATTACTTTCTTGATGTCATCACGTCTTGGCATAAAGTTATCCTTTTACCATCTATGTTGCCGTCTGACATAAATGGCGTTTCTTGTCGAGTAAATTGTCCGATACACGGTGTTGGAGTATTGGAGTAATGGAGTCTTGCCCACCTCAGTACTCCATTACTCCAGCACTCCATAGCCGTCTGGAATTGTGATAAGGCCTATAAGCTAACCTGCAGACCCTTTCCTTGCAGGTACTCCTTAACCTGACCGATGCTAAAAATGCGATAGTGAAAAACCGAGGCAGCCAGCAAGACCTGAGCGCCTCCCTGGACAACGGCCTCATAAAAATGCTCCAGGGTTCCCGCCCCTCCTGAGGCAACTACCGGCACGTTAACAGCATCTGAAATGGCTCTTGTAAACTCCAAATCGTAGCCGGCCTGAGTTCCGTCACCGTCCATGCTTGTCGGCAGGATAGTCCCAGCGCCCAGCTCCTGGCATTGCTTGGCCCAGGCCACAGCATCCTTGCCGACTGGTTTGGTGCCACCTGAGACAACTAGTTCAAATCCGGATGGCATCTCCTTGTTCCGCCTGGCATCAACAGCCACGGTCAGCTTCTGCGAGCCGAATGCCTTTGCCGCTTCTCGGACCAGGTCCGGGTTCTTCACGGCAGCGCTGTTCATGGAAACATTGTCAGCGCCAGCCTCCAAAACCAATTCAATGTCTTCCAGGCTTCCGATGCCGCCACCTACTGTCAAAGGGATGTCTATAACTGATGAGACATTCTTAACCCATTCCAACCGGGTCTTTCGGTTTTCCAGGGTTGCTGCGATATCCAGCATGGCCAATTCATCGGCCCCCTCCTTCTGATACAATACTGCGTTTTCTACAGGATCGCCTGCGTCTTTTAAATCAACAAAATGAATCCCCTTCACTACCCTACCCTCTTTCATATCCAGGCAGGGCATGATTTTGATTGTATCCATACTGTCTCCTTTCTGTCCCCAAGAAGTGAAAATCGCTTGCGAAAAGAAACGCACGTCAACCAAACAATTTTGTGATAGATGCCTACCCGAAATCGTAATATTTGTCAAACTCTCTGGCAGAAATGACGGTGAACGATTGAATGACTAGCTGCCAAGGTAGACAAATCTGAATTACGACTAGAATAAACGACGTTTTTGTAATTGTTCTTTCTGACTCTATACGCTATTGTATGAAATGTTGGACATTGTTGACGGACACTTGTTGAAATGCATAGATGGGAAAACTATCAGATCGCATGGTGCAAATATGAAGAAGATCGAAGAAACAACCCTTCTTTATGAAATCAGCAAAGCGCTCAACGTGAGCCTGGACCTTAAAAAATCTCTTTACAGGGTACTGGACATCCTGTCCCATTCAATGGACATGGTGCGGGGAACAATTACCATCGTTAATCCTTTGCGCAATGAGATTCGCATTGAGGTGGCTCACGGTCTGTCCAGGGCCGAAATGGAACGTGGAAAATACAAGTCTGGCGAGGGTATTACGGGCCGTGTAATCCAGACCGGCAAGGCCTTTGTGGTACCCAAGATCAGTGAGGAGCCCCTGTTCCTGAACCGCACAGCCACAAGAAAGGCAGCTCACCACAAGGAACTCTCCTTCGTGTGCGTGCCCGTGAAAAAAGGGAGTCAGGTGGTCGGGACACTGAGTGTTGATCGGCCCTTTGACGAATCGTACTCCCTGAAAAGCGGCAAAAGGCTCCTTTCCATCATTGCCGCCATGATCGCCCAGCATGTCATTAATCTTGAGACCATAAAGCTCGAGAAAGACCAGTTGAGAGAAGAAAACCGTCGGCTTCGAGAAGAACTCACAAACAAATTCCGCATAACTAATATCATCGGCAACAGCAATAAGATGCGAGAGGTCTTTCAAATGATCTCCCAGGTGTCCAAGAGCAATGCCACTGTACTTATTCGTGGAGAGAGCGGCACGGGAAAAGAGTTGGTGGCCAATGCCATTCACTACAACAGCCTGAGATCAAAAAGCCCCTTTGTGAAAGTAAATTGCGCGGCCCTGCCTTCCAATCTCATTGAGAGTGAACTCTTCGGCCATGAACAGGGGGCCTTTACCGGGGCAATGCGCCAGAAAAAAGGGAAGTTCGAACTGGCCAACAAGGGGACCATTTTTTTGGATGAGATTGGTTCCATCGGCATGGACGTTCAGGTGAAGCTCCTGCGGGTCCTACAGGAAAAGGAGTTTGAACGTGTGGGTGGATACGAGACCATCAAGGCAGACGTTCGTATCATAGCGGCCACGAACAAGAACCTGGAGCAGGCCGTTGAGGATGAGGCTTTTCGGGACGACCTCTATTACAGATTGAATGTCTTCCCAGTCTACATGCCCCCCTTAAGAGAACGAAAGACTGATGTCTTGCTTCTTGCGGACCACTTCTTGGAAAAATACGCCAAAGAAAATCAAAAGGACATCCGCCGCTTTTCAACGCCGGCCATCGACATGCTTATCCAGTACCACTGGCCGGGCAATGTGAGGGAACTTGAAAACTGCATTGAGCGGGCGGTGCTTCTGTGCGAGGAGGGCGTTATTCACAGCTATCATTTGCCTCCGACTGTCCAGACAGCGGAAGAGTCGGACACCCTTCCGGCAAAATCTCTGGAGGATGCAGTGGCAAGCCTGGAGCGCGAGGTCATGGTCGACGCCTTGAAAACCACGCGGGGAAACATGGCAAAGGCCGCCGAGATCCTGAAGACAACGGAGAGGAAGTTCGCTTATAAGGCCAAGAAGTATGGCGTGGACTTTCGCCTTTACCGGTAATCCGCATGACGTCTCAGGAGGTTGAGTGATTTCCCAGAAAATCCCGACTGTACGGTTTCCATGAGCGCCGGCAATGAAGGCAGGGGCTCAGGCCATGACAGAGATTTCAAGAAAAGCTGATGTGTAGGAAATCTCCTCTTCGTAAATGAGCTTGCTTTGTAAGGTATCCTGGGCGCCGGTTAGTTCACCTTTGAGCAAGGCCATCCCTTTCATGACCAGATCGTAGGTCTCACGTATCATCCCTCCGATGTGCGGTGGGATGGCGCCTGTCAACTGCCGTGCCTTGCCAAAGGCCTTGTCTATGGCCTTGATGAGCTTCTGGATGAAGTGACCCAGTTTTTCCTTGTCGTCACCCTCCATGGCCATAAACTTGTTCGCAAGCCCTTTTGCGCAACGCAGGATGCGTTCTGCTGTGGTTTTGGGACCAAGATAATCACCCACGGGATGTGGGTGGGCTTCAGATGTCTCTCCCAACCCTCTGACCGTTTGGGCGACTTCATAGTGGACCTTTCTTGAAATGGACACATAGCTGAAATGTATGAAGACGTTTGAGCCGTCTTTCCCCTCATATTCTATCTTTGTGTCCCCCATGAAAGCGCTGAGATCCTCCTGGTAGGCGTAGGATCTATCATAAATGCCGGAAGTGATAGCGCCGGTTTTCGGTGGAAACGAGGCAAGATCCACAACGTCAAGCAAGTTTCGTGATTCACGGACTTTGTCATCGGCGGGTCTTGTCTTCCAGAAATTGTCTTCCTCAATTAGAGGACCGGGCATGGGATACGCCAGAATGGGACTGGTCTCTACGGTCATCCTTGACCTCCTTTGCAATATCCGGGGACTCGTAGATATCCTATCGACATACTCCCCAAGAATCTTGAATCACAGTTCCTTTATCACCAATCATGGCCCTGGCTCTGTTAAAATGTGCCAACCTCTGGTATATGAGGAAGGCGGAGAACCAAGATGAAAATGCCTAAAAGAAATATCCCGCCCCAGGCGGGACCAGATACATGATGCCAGATGCCGGATAAAGAAGAAAACACGCATCAGGTAACCGGCATAGGGTATCTCGTACTTTAGGCTTTTCTGCCTCACGTGCGTTGTATGCCAAGAAAGATGACAACGTTGAAAGGAACGCAAAACATCTGAAGACCGAGGGGAAAACATGGAAGAGACAGCAAAGCTCATCATAGATGGAAAAACCTTTGAGCTGCCAATTGTTACCGGCTCAGAAGGGGAAAGAGCCATTGATATATCCAAGTTGCGCCAGAAAACCGGCCTTGTAACTCTGGATCCCGGCTTTGTGAATACGGCCAACTGTCAGAGTCGCATCACCTTTGTGGATGGAGAAAAGGGCATCCTGCGTTACGAAGGCATACCCGTGGAACAGCTCGCAGAGCATTCCACCTTTGTGGAGACAGGATATCTTTTAATAAACGGTGAATTGCCCACCCAGAGACAGCTTAACCGGTTCTCCGTGCTGCTGAATGACCACTCCCTTGTCCATGAGGATATGCGGACTTTTTTTGAGCACTTTCCCAGATGGGCCCATCCTATGGGCATCCTGTCATCAATGGTTAACGCCCTGCGGGCCTTCTATCCCGAAATCCCTGAGAGGACACAGGAAGAAGAAATCAATATTACTGTCACCAGGCTTCTGTCAAAAGTGCGGACGATGGCGGCCATGTCCTATAAAATTTTCAGAGGACACAGGGTAATTTTCCCAAGACATGACCTCACGTACGCAGCCAATTTCTTGAACATGATGTTCGATTCACCGGTCCGGCCCTATGTTATCGACGAAGATGTCGTAAAGGCCCTGAACGTCTTCTGGATCCTCCATGCCGACCACGAACAAAACTGCTCCACTGCTGCGGTCCGATTAGTGGGAAGCGCAAAGGTCAATCTCTATGCGGCCATTTCAGCAGGCATATGTGCCCTTTGGGGGCCTTTGCACGGCGGCGCAAACCAGGCCGTGGTGGAAATGCTCAGCCAGATACATGAAAGTGGCGGGGATCTGGCCCCTTTCCTGGTGCGGGCCAAAGACAGAAGCGATCCCTTTCGGCTCATGGGTTTTGGTCACCGTGTGTACAAGACCTATGATCCAAGGGGCCGGATTATGAAAGAGGTGTGCGATAAGGTCTTGGGAAAAGCAACGCGCCAAGATCCTCTGCTCGATATTGCCCGCAAATTGGAAGAAGTGGCCTTGAAGGATCAATATTTCATTGATCATAACCTCTATCCGAACATAGATTTTTACAGCGGCATCCTGCTGCGGGCAATCGGGATTCCGGTCAACATGTTCACGGTCATGTTTGCCATCGGCCGCCTGCCCGGATGGATCAGCCAGTGGAAGGAGAGTATCGAAGATCCTAATTGGAAAATCCAGAGGCCTCGCCAGATCTATGTTGGGCGGAACAAGAGGGATTATGTCCCCATAAAGAAGCGGGGCAAGAAACGTAAAATTTGACCCTTCAGGTTCATTCATACCGGATGCCTGAAACTACGCTTTTGTAGAAAGTATTGCTATTTACCACGGTATCGTTCTATCATGTCCCTGTAATCCATCGACCTTTTCGGTCTTATCCACCTGAATTTATTTCAACTTGTGTCTATTTCAAACTCTTGGCATATGTGTTGCTTTTATTTCTACAAGTTGGCTCATGATAAAATGACAAACCTTGTGAATGCTAGGAGGATTGATAGATGATTGACGCAGGAGACACAGCTTTTATTCTTATTTGTTCGGCCCTGGTTCTGTTCATGACCCCCGGTCTAGCCCTTTTCTATGGCGGGATGGTACGCAACAAGAATGTCCTGGCCACCATTATGCACAGTTTCATCATCATGGGCGTGGTCACGGTAATTTGGGCACTCTGGGGCTATTCCCTCGCATTTGGGCCTGATGTGGGAGGTGTTGTCGGAAACCTCGACTGGTTTGGCTTAAATGGGGTGGGTTTGTCTCCAAGTCCGGATTATGCCGGGACGATACCTCATCAGGCCTTCATGATCTTCCAGGCCATGTTTGCCATTATTACCCCCGCGCTCATTACCGGGGCCTTTGCAGAGCGTATGAAGTTCAGCGCCTTTCTGGTTTTTATCATACTCTGGTCCACATTTGTGTATTGTCCGTTGGCCCACTGGGTTTGGGGTTCCGGTGGCTGGTTAGGAAACATGGGAGCCCTCGACTTTGCCGGAGGAACGGTAGTCCATATTAGCTCCGGGGTTTCTGCGCTGGCCGCTGCCATCCTGATCTCCAAAAGAAAAGGGTACGGCAAAGAGCAGTTTATCCCTCACAACGTCCCTATGACTATTACGGGCGCTGCCATCCTGTGGTTCGGATGGTTTGGTTTCAATGCAGGCAGCGCCCTTGCAAGCAACGGTTTGGCTGCGGGCGCATTTGTGACGACCCACGTCGCTTGTGCAGCCGCCGCCCTTACGTGGATGTTTGCAGAATGGATACACCGCGACAAACCCACCACCCTGGGCGCAGCCAGCGGCGCCGTGGCCGGACTTGTGGCCATTACTCCCGCAGCCGGCTTTGTGAGACCAGTGTCAGCCCTGATTGTTGGTGGCATAGCAGGAGTTATCTGTTATATGGGTGTATTGGCCAAGTCAAAACTCGGCTACGACGATTCCCTCGACGTAGTGGGAATCCACGGCCTGGGAGGCACATGGGGAGCCCTGGCTACCGGTTTGTTTGCCAGCATAGCGGTGAATCCGGACGGGGCCAACGGCCTCTTTTTCGGAAACCCTGGACAACTTTGGATCCAGTTTGTGTCGGTCATTGCCACCTGTGTCTTTGCTTTTGTTATGACACTCATCATCTTCAAGATTGTTGATTGTACCATGGGTTTGAGAGTAACCGATGAAGAAGAGGTGAGGGGATTAGATATTACGCAGCATAGTGAGACGGCGTATAGTCTGTAATTGCGACAGTCGGGTTACATGTTTGTTGCTTTGTTGGAGGAGAAAAAATGAAAAAGATCGAAGCTATTATCAAACCCTTTAAGCTGGACGACGTGAAAGAAGGCCTTACCGAGATTGGTGTTCAGGGGATGACTGTCTCCGAGGTTAAGGGGTTCGGTCGCCAAAAAGGCCACACGGAGATCTATCGTGGGGCAGAGTACAAGGTGGATTTTGTGCCAAAGATCAAACTGGAGGTGGTCGTGAATTCGGAACTCGCGCCTCAGGTTGTGCAGGTGATCGAGCAAAAAGCTAAGACAGGAGCCATTGGCGACGGAAAGATCTTTGTCTCTGGCCTGGATGAGGTCGTTCGCATCAGGACAGGAGAACGGGGCAAGGAAGCAATATAGCTGTCTGTGCCCATGACCCCACAGCAATCCCCAATAAGCATTCTGCAGAAAAAGAGGGAAGGGCTAATCGCCCGCTTCCTCAATGGCGATGAACCCTTCTTTTTGGAACGACAGGCAGAGATCCTTGACGAGTATTTTCGCGAGAGCTTTCTCAGGAGTTCCGTAGGGCCCCTGATACGCGTGGACAAAAATCCCTATGCAATCATTGCACTGGGTGGTTACGGCAGAAAAGAGCAGTGTCTTCATTCCGATGTGGATGTGCTCCTTCTCTTTAAGAAAAAGATCCCGGACCAGGCCAAGGGTCTTGTCCATGAGATTTTTTATCCCCTGTGGGATATCGGTCTTGACGTTGGTTATGCCACCAGGTCCCTGAAAGAATGTTTAACGCTGGCCTCCCAGGATTTTGAGGTCTTAACCTCCCTGATCGACGCACGATTTCTCTGTGGCATATCTTCCCTCTATTCAGATCTGAAGGAGCAGATACGCGGCAAAGCCCTCCGCAGGCACGGACGTGCTTACTTGGACTGGCTTTCAGAAAGAAATCAAGACCGCCACACAAGGTTCGGGGATTCCACTTATCTTTTGGAACCGAATATCAAAGAGGGACTCGGCGGCCTGAGAGACTATCACACGATGCTCTGGGTGGCCCTGACGACATATCACATCAGCGAACCAAGGGACCTGGAGTTCTTTGGACATCTGTCCCATGATGAGTTTCAGTCCCTGTGTGAGGCGCTAACGTTTATTAGAAACGTGAGAAACTGGCTACACCATTTGAGCGGACGCAAATGCGATCAACTCTACTTTGAATACCAAGTCAGGCTCGCCCAAGCCCTGGGATTTAAGCAAGAAAACGGACAACGGGCCGTCGAAGGATTCCTGGGGGCCCTGCACGGCCAGATGGAGTTCGTGAAACGACAGCACCTGATGTTTCTCGGCCATGCACTGAAGCCAAAGCAAAAGCCCGGCAGGAAAAAGGCGGTAGCAGCAGGCATCGAGGTCGTCCGGGACGCCCTGGACTTTGAATCTCCAGAAGCCATCCTCAGAAATCCCCATCTTTTGATAAAAATATTCGAGATAGGTGCGGTTCTCGAAAAACCTCTAAGGGCAGGTGCAAGCCGGCTGGTCAAAGAGTTCTTATACTTAGTCGATGAGAAATTCCAAAGGTCCCGTGCGGTCATTAGGTCTTTTCAGCGCATCCTGTCCGCGCCTCCCCAAACCTTTAATGTCTTAAATGCAATGTTAAACGCAGGCATGATGGCTGCCCTGATTCCCGAGATGAAGGGCATTGTCAACCGGATTCAATACGATCAGTATCATGTCTATCCTGTGGATAAGCACTCGCTGCGTACCGTACAAATCTTGAAAGAATTGCGCGATGCAGGCCCCGAAACTCAAGAGGCCTTTTGCGCAGAGATCTTCAGAGAAATACGAAATCCTGAGGTCCTGCTGTGGGGAGGCCTTCTGCACGACGTGGGCAAGGGTGGAGACGGATATGACCATGACGACCATGCAACACGGGGAGCGCGGATCGTCAGGCATGTGTTCAATAGGATGGACTTCGCCGACAAAGACATCGACACCATCTCTTTTCTGGTTCGTGAGCACCTTTTCTTAATTCACACTGCCACACGAAGAGACATCAACGACGAAAAAATTGTCGTTCAATGTGCGAAAAAATTTCGCGACATTGATCGCCTCAGGATGCTCTATTTGCTTACGGTTGCTGACTCAATGGCTACTGGTCCAAAGGCGTGGAACAATTGGAAGGGAGCGCTCTTAAAGGAACTCTTTTTCAAGATCTCTCACATACTGGAAAAGGGTGAACTGGCCACACCAGCGGCTTCAGAAGTGGTAGAGAAAAAAAAGGAGAAAGTTTTTCAACGTGGGGTATCCATACCCACGAACACGTTGGAGACTCTCTTTGACGATATGTCGCCACGGTACCTCCTGTACACATCGTCGAAAAATATCCTCCGTCATATTGAGTTATTTCATAGCCTCGGTCAAGACCCCTGTGTGTTGGAGACAAAGGTCAATCCCAGGACGAACTACAGAACCGCTACAATCTGTGCCAGAGACTTTCCCGGACTCTTTTCAAAAATTGCAGGCGTGTTCACCCTCAACAATTTTGATATCTTGAGCGCTCAGATCTACACTTGGAGAAATGACATCGCCCTTGACATCTTCAAGGTCAAGGCCCCACCCGACACTATCCTTGAGGACGAAATGTGGGAGAGGGTCAACAAAGACCTGAAAGCTGCCCTGAGGGGTGAGTTGGATCTTTCGACTGCTCTTGACCAAAAGGCGCTGGCCTATCAATCCTTGCAAAGAAAGACACCGAGAAGGCCGGACAAGGTCAACGTCGACAATGAGACCTCCGATTTTTTCACGATCATAGAAATCTACACGCACGATTTCCCAGGTCTTCTTTATAGGATCACCAATACCCTTCTCCGGTGCGGACTGGACACCAGGGTTGCCAAGATCGCCACCAAGGCCGATCAAGTCGTCGATGTCTTCTACGTGCGGGACTTTGACGGCCAGAAAGTCGACAGCCCGGAGCAGGTGGCGGCCATCAAAAAGACAATCAAAGAGGTTTTGGCCAACGGAGCGAATAGCAAAGCTGAAAGCTGAAAGCTCAAGGCTCAAAGCAAAAGACTTAACCCCACACTTATCCCACCCGCACTGTACCCCTGATCCTTTCTCTAAGGTCTTATTCCTGTTGTGCCATTAAATGCAGGGAAGTATAGATAATTGTATGCTATTACCGCCAAAACAACATAATTGTGGCAACAGATCTCATTCTTTTTAGAAATTCAAACGGTGGCTCTGCCAATATTAGTCAATAATAGCTGTTGGTTACAATAAAGGAACCTCTGCCCGCTCCGCTTGGCACATCTATTGATACTGTTCCTGCCAGGACTGACAATGAAGGAAAAAAACGAAAGGAGCTTGGCAATGAAAAAAGTTGAAACGATCATCAAACCGTTCAAGCTGGACGACCTTAAGGAAGGCCTGTCCTCACTTGATATCCAGGGCATGACGGTCAGCGAGGTTAAGGGATTCGGGCGGCAGAAAGGGCATTCGGAAATCTACCGTGGTGCTGAGTACACGGTAGATTTTGTGCCCAATTGTTGAGAGGATTGTCAATAACCACGGTGGAAGAGTCTGGGTGGAGTCTGAAAAGGCGAAGGGAGCAACCTTTTATTTTACCCTGCCCAAGGCATCCCGACCGGATTAGATATCCTTGAGACTTCCAGGGGGGCGCCATCTTGCTATAGAAGAAAGGGCTCGCCTTCAAAAAGAATGAGCTTGATATAGCCAATTTCACAGAACTCAAGAGAGATTCTGCAGAAAAATCAGCCTTCAAGCCCCCATCCACTTTCTCTGTCACTTGTGTTGCCTTGATAGTGTGTAAAACTTTCCATAAATTGTGGCATGTTATTTCACAGTAGTTGTGGTTTGGTACCGCAGCCGTGCTGTACACTTGAGTTGACTGTTTAGAATCTATCCCGATATTCTTAAGCTAAAGATGTTGCATGATTCTTGCATCAACTCAAATCCAGAGCCTTCAAGTCCATTATGATTCTGGACATATTGTCTAATATATTCATGCTAACGAATACGAAGGAAAGAGAATTTGGCGATAGAAATCGATAAAGCGCTCCTGGAAAAGGCGTGCAAAAATATCATCGAGGTCATCTTGTTTTGTCTTCCCAGCGCCTATAAGGGGACCGTTTACGAAATAGGTCCTCCTCCTGATATGATCGCAAAGCGGATTACCTCTGGCGTCATCAATGAGGAAAGGAAGACCATCTCCTGGGGTCTCCCGGAAACGTCCGATTATAATCCTCCCGGCAAACCCTGGACTGAATACAGAGATGAAGCGGGTCGTCCCCTAGAAGCCATGGGATGGTGTGTGGAGAACCAGAAGAGTTGGACAGCAGAGGATCCCAGAAATGACACTCGGAGTGTCAGGCTTCAGATGGAAGGCGTGTGGGAAGATTCCCACCACATGGAACCGGTTTTAATCCCAAAAGAGGATTCATACTCTGGAAATGGGCCGCCCCTGCAATACCCCAGAAACTGCAAAGGCAAAATCATCTGGCAGAATAATGAATATGTGGTGGTAGCTGTAATAAAGATCCATTTCCGCCCACACAGCATCGAAATTGGCAGCCCGGAGACCAGGGTCATCAAGAGACTGTCCCTATCCCTCGGCACTGAACTCCTTTCCTACCAGTTGCGCCAGCGGTCCCTTGAGGCGATGCGCGAACTGGCACAGGACAAGCTAAATTCCTGTAATGTCCTTGCGCACTCATTGCGCAATGCCATTGCCAAATCCGGTTTTGTTTTCTCGCTCATCAAACTGGAACTCGGATTCCTGAGAGATCAATGGGAGCGACTGGTGTTAGAGCACTCGGATCAACAAGGGATGAAGCAAAAGGCAGTTCATGCGCTAAATGAAGCGTTGAAGAACATGGGCAAAGGATCCGATGATCAGGGAAAAGATCTCCTGGGGATTCAGAACCGATTTTTGGACTTTTCCCCACCTGCTGAGCAGGGTGAAAAGTGGGTGTGCGCGCATATAGAGGAGAGGTGGAATGAACTGCTAGCCGAGAAGCCCCTGGATGAGGAACATGAAAAAGAGGTCCGACGTGGTATTGATGAACTGAAAAGATCCCTTTACCTCGGGAGAAATCCGGATATTCTTGCAGCCTACGACAAGATGCCAGAGAGTTTAAAGAAGGAGTGGGCTGACCTTATTTACAGAGACACGGGTCAACTGGATACACAATTCCTTGACAGATCAATCCAAATCCTCCAAAATCCTTCCCTCAACCTTCCCTACCGGGAGAAGTCTAGAAAGAGCCTGATCTACCTCAAAACCCTTGCTGAGACTATGGGTGAGCTGGAACAGAGCACGAATTCGGTTTTGCAACAAGTGCTCAACGGATCAAAAATACAGGAAAGATAACGGTAGCAATCTGCTTTCACTCCACTTTTCCTTCCTACTGGTAGGAACCACCCTCCCATCCCACCGCTGTGTAGGAAAGTCTCCTTTCATTATCTCAGGCAATAGAACCCGCATGCGCAGTTTTCAGTAATGGCGTTGGGTAGTTACAGCGTTTACTCGGGCGGGCCTCACGCTTGGCATGCGTCTTGATATGTATATCCGTAAAGCTCACACGATTATTTGCCGGCAAGAATACAACACATGTTGAGGATGCTCAGGATGAGAAAAATCGGCATCTATGGCAAAGGTGGCATTGGCGATGCCAAGCGAAAGGCACAGATTTGCGAGAACCGCCTCACAGGCCCCCTGCCCTTCAGCATCGGAGAAAGGACAGACCCCTGATAGAGGCGCCCGTGGAAGCAAAGCGGCGCGTATTGTTCAGCGATTAAGGTTCCTAAATAACGCCAAATATAAACATGTCGTGTTCACTTCCGATGTTCCTCTGCCACCTCACCTGATCTTTTCGGATACGCAATATGTCATGGAGCCGCTGCCGTGAATGTGGTATGGTCACGCGCAAATGGAATGGTAACCAGGCCGTCTCTTCCCTCCTTCTGTGTTATCTTAACCTGCTGTGATAATAGCGAACTGAATTGGCAACTTGCTGATTGCTTGACAAAATGGAGGACACATGGCTGGCGTCTTTGAAGTCTACGTGAAAACCTATTTTTCCGCCACGAGAGGCTCTGGAGTATGTGTCGAGGTACGTCTCTATGGCGTCGCCATCCGTGTGGCCTCCTCCAAAGAACTGAAGGAGACCTTCACCGCTGCCAAGGAGTTCTTCAAAAACTGACAGGAAGGTTTTCTGTAACCGTTCACGGTTACAGAAAAATGAACATCGAACATCGAACGTCCAATCGCTCGACCTTGAGGCTCTCGACAGGCATCGAACCTTGAATGGGAAAAGATGAAGA
>JAFGFW010000116.1 GCA_016930875.1 Deltaproteobacteria bacterium
ACTCGCTGGATCTCTGATGTGCCTTCATAGATGGTGAAAACCCGGGCATCCCTGTAGAAGCGCTCCACAGGATATTCCTTGGTGTAACCATACCCGCCATGCATTTGCAACGCTTTGGCCGTAACGCGGTTGACCATTTCAGATGCAAAGAGCTTAGCCATGGAGGCTTCCATGGTGTATCTTTCACCTCTGTCCTTTTTGGCCGCCGCGGAAAAAGTGAGCTGCCGGGCGGCCTCCAGTTCTGTAGCCATGTCCGCCAGTATCCAGCGCAGGCCCTGAAATTTTGAAATCGGTTGCCCAAACTGCTCACGTTCCTTGGCATATGAAACAGCCGCATCCAGGGCGGCCTGAGCCACACCCACAGACTGTGCGCCTATGCCTATTCGGCCGCCATCCAAGGCGGTCATAGAGATCTTGAAACCATCTCCCTCTTGACCCAACAGGTTTTCGGCCGGCACCCTGCAGTCTTCGAAAATAAGGTCGCTCGTATCAGAGGCGCACAGCCCCATCTTTTCCTCGGTCTTTCCCACCGTAAAGCCCGGCATACCCTTCTCTACAATGAACGCACTGATCCCCTTATGGCGTTTTGTCTTGTCTGTTTTTGCGGTGATGATGGTAACGCCGGCGTTCTTTCCGGAGGTTATGAAACGTTTGGTGCCATTAATGACGTAGTGGTTTCCGTCGCGCACAGCCGAGGTGGCCTGGCTCAGAGGATCCGATCCTGCCTGCGGCTCGGTTATGGCAAAAGCGCCGATGACCTTGCCTGCAGCCAGTTGTTTTAAGTAGGTTTCTTTTTGTTGCTCGGTCCCAAAGCGATTAATGGTCTCACACACGATAGAATTGTGGACTGACATGACTACAGCAGTAGAAGCACAAGCATATGCCACCTCTTGAAGGGCCAATATGTAACCAACGGTATCTACCCCCGCACCATTATACTCAGGCGGTACCATCATCCCCATGAGGCCGAGCTCTGCCATTTTCTTCAGGTTTTCGGCTGGAAATTCCTTTGTTCGGTCTCGCTCCATGGCCGTCGAGAGAAGAACCTCTCTCGCAAAGTCCCGGACCATGGTTTGAATCATGAGTTGTTCGTCAGTAAGTTGAAAAGACATAGGTTACTCCGTGGGTTTGTTGGTGCGGGTTTAGGCACTTTAGTTCATTCATTACGGCGTATATATGACAACCAGAAGGTCCGCCTTCTTGTCCCCGACATTCCTCAGTTTGTGCCTGATCCCGGAGTTAAAATGAAGAGATTCCCCCTCTTTCAGATTGTTCACGTGGTCACCCACGGTCACTTCCATATCTCCGGCCAGGACATACACGAATTCCTCTCCTTCATGTTGGTAGCCGACTCCTTTGTGATCCTTCATGGCATCTACTGTCACGCGGAAGGCCTTTAAGTGCTTTTTTTCCGCGCCCGGGGTCAAGGTCGTGTAGGCGTAATTTTCAGTGCGCTTTTCGTATGCCCTGACGCGTCTTTTGGCCGTTGACACCTGTTCCCTGAGCAAAGTCCCTGAATCGATCTCCAGGGCACGAGATATCTGCAGCAGGGTGCCAACTGGCGGCATGACCTTGCCGGATTCGATCTTCTTCAAGTAGTCAATGCTGCAGCCAGTATCATTAGCTACCTGATTCAGGGTCACCCTTTTCTTCTGTCTCGCCTTTTTGATCTTCTCGCCAATGGGCGGTGATTTAACCTGCTTCTTTCTGGGCATACAGAACCTCCTTGGGTGATGCAAATGCCAAAAGTGAATCAAGACGGTCTCGCAAAAAGTCGAAATCCGTCTCCGGCGGACTGTCATTCGGGCGAACCCCGGATCGTGGTCCGGGGCAGGCGCCGGAATCCAGTTTATTCAGCTAGTTACAAAGGCTCTGGACTCCGGTTTTCACCCGCCTGCGGGCCAGAGCCTATGGCGGAGAGCCCGGAGTGACGACTTTTTACGAGATTATCAATCAAAGGTCATGGTAAAGCCCCGGTTGGTACGCAATGGTTGAGTAGTCGAGTGGTGAAATAGTTGAGTAGTACTTAACCAGTCAACTTTTGCTCACTCATAATCTGCTCGCACAAAGTGAAAGGGTCAGTTCTCTTTTCTACAAGGTCGTCAATCATTCCTTGAAATGACTCGGAGTTTTCCAGCTTCTGAACGATCTCCGTGACCACACTCTCTTTCACCGTATCTACAAGTTCTCTAAAAGCCCTTTTCCTGAGGTGCTCCTTAAGGTGCGTTTTGGAATGATCGAATAAAGAGGCCTTGTGTGCCTCAATTTGCGACAGCAGTTCCGGAACACCTTTGTTTCGAATCGCCTCGGTGGCCATGATGGGCGGACGCCACGCTCCCTCATCGTCCCAGCGGGAATTCATGTCCAGCATGGCCTGGAGATCATTCATGGTCTTTTTGAGCCCATCCCGGTCTGCCTTGTTGATCACAAAGATATCAGCCACTTCAAGGATTCCCGCCTTAATAGCCTGAATATCGTCTCCCATGCCGGGAATGAGGGCTATGATCGTCGTGTGTGCCGTTGTGACAATGTCTACTTCGTCCTGGCCAACGCCCACTGTCTCCACCAGGATGATCTCCTTGCCCATGGCATCCAGGACATCGATGACGCTATGGGTCGAACGGGTCAGACCGCCGAAATGGCCACGCGTGGCAAGGCTCCGGATAAATACGCCAGGGTCTGTGCCGTGCCTTTGCATTCGAACCCGATCTCCAAGTATGGCGCCGCCTGAGAAGGGGCTGGTCGGATCCACGGCAAGCACGCCAAGGCCTTTCCCGGCCGTTCTGTAGGCCTGAATCATCTGATCCACCAGGGTGCTTTTCCCAACGCCGGGAAAGCCGCTTATCCCAATGATATAGGCCCTTCCAGTATGGGGATAAAGGGCTTTTAGGACCTCTCTTGACGAGGCAATGCCATCATCGATATCCCTGATCAGCCTGGCGGCCGTTCGGACATCTCCTCCAAGGATCTTTTCTACAGTCTGCCTTGCCTCAAGGTCCATACCCTAGTCCTTCAAACTGTCAGTTGCAAGCCCTCGTAAGCCATGAGCACAGTACAGGTCTGATTTTGGCGCTTCGATTCCACGTATTTTCGTGCCCTTTCAAATTTTTCGTGCAGCGCTTGATCATCATGGGTGGGTTCATGATGGAAAAGGACCAGGGTCTCGACTCCGGTTCGAAGGGCCATGTCAACGCCGGCAAGCGGAGAGCTGTGTCCCCAGGTCTCTTTGCTGGCCGCTTCCTCTGCCGTGTACTGGGCGTCAATTACTACGACTTTTGCATGGGAAAAAAACGAGATGAATTTTTCCTGATCCGATTCCGAAAGATCGTTTAGGGCCGTATCCGTGGCATACACAAAGGAAGGGCCTTGTTTCTCAACACGGTAGCCAAAGGAGCCGCCAGGGTGCTTCAACCCAATGCTGGAAACACTCAGCTCGTCAAGCCTTATGGTTTCCGCCTCAGCAAGGGGAAAGAATTCAATGTCTGCTTCCATGGATTCAAGGGGAACCGGAAAATACGCGGGCGCCTGTTGTGCTTTGAGGCGTTCTTCTATGTCGACATGGGGGCTGTAGATAATGATTCGGTTTCCGGGCACATGGGCTGGAAGGAAGAAGGGCAAGCCCTGTATGTGGTCCCAATGGGTGTGACTCAAAAAGAGATGGCAAGTCCCGGTCCCTTGGCCGAAGCTCCCTTCCATCAGGTCCAGACCGAGCGCCCTGATACCTGAGCCCGCGTCAAAGATGACTGTAGTGTCCCCTGACTGCAACTGCACGCACGGTGTGTTGCCTCCATACGTTCCCCCGATATGCTGGGGCAGCCCGTCAACAAAGCGTTTCAGTGCGCCTTCATCGCCAAGATTATGGCCCATGGCCATCCTGAACGCCCACACAATCTTTGCCTTCACCTCGTGAGAGCTCATAGGTGCGGGAATTGAACCCCGAACGCCCCAGAATCTGACAATCATATTATATCTCGCGTTTCAGCCGTCCACGGACATCGTGCCCTTCTGGATGCCACAACCGCAAAGAGCATCCCTAAGAAAAAGGCGCTGTTCATAAAATGGCCACCACAACAGATGCATCTTGCTGATAGATATGTCTGCATTCTGCACAAAGGCCTGGCTCTTTCGATTGTTTTTCGGTGTCAGGGAGCAAAGCAGGATATCTGCCATTCCACCAGCTGCTTTTGGGGGCAAGAATGCACCCATTAGGTTGCAGTCGGAAATACTTTCCTTGGACATATACTCCAAGACAGGCTGGCTCTGGGTAATGCTTGTGGCCAGTTTGTTTGCTGCCGAAATATTTCGGATCGCGACCGCAGGCACGTAGAACTGAATCGGTTTTTGGTCTGTGCTCCGGGCCAACCTTGTGGGAAACAAGAGGGAAAAACCATGCAGGTCTGCCGCTGTCTTAAGGGATTTTCCATTGGAAGCAATCTCGGCCTGGAACGCCCAGAACGGCAAAAAGACAAGGGGTTGGTTCAGGCCTTTTGGCGGGGCTGCCGTATCAAATCGCACTGCACTGAATCTGCCACCTCGTTCCATCCATGCCCGTTGGCAGGTCCCACACAGATGAATGATGTCAAAACGATTCAAGGGAAGCTCCCATCCGCAGTTGGGACACTTGAACGGAATAAATGAGACTTTGCTAAAACTGATGCGGACAGGCTGCTTTGCGGCCCTTGTTGCCATCTCTACCCATTGATCCTGGGTGAGCACCCGTGTTACCCTGTTTGCTACCGCATCGAGTATCAAGATGCGAGATTCATTTCCCGCCGAGACCTTTATCCTCCAGAAGGGGAAATAGACAATACTGTATCGCTCACCAATCAAGCGGGTCAGGTCAAGGTGGACCCGTATGCCGGTTTCATCAAGCCCCACGCCCGTCAAGGTCGCCCCGTGGCTTGCCGCTTCATTAAAAGTCACACCGACCTTCATAACGGCCCCCATCTCGGAGATTTCCGAGCGATCGAAAAAAAGGAGCTTCAAAGCCCCGGGCCTGATGCCCAGGGAGCGCAGTCCCAAGCTAATTCCGTCATAGGCCGGGAAGGTCTGATCGAGTTGTTTTGTCTTTAGCTCCTTAGTGATTTGGCCCTGGACATTCCTGCCAAATACCCACCTGAATACCATACCTTTTATACGCCAGTAAGGGGCAAAAAAGAGCTTCTTTTCGCTGACAAGGGCGTTCTTGGCGCCGATTTCTTTTGTGGCGTTTTGAATCGCCTTCTTGATGCGCCGGATATCCTTGCGTGGTGTAATATAGGTGCGTATGACGCCTGAACGACCTGTAATATGCAGCGCGCCTCCACAGTAGTCACAACGAATAACCGTGCTCTCTTCTTCAAATGAGATGTCAGCGCCGCACTGTGGGCAACGGGTGGAAAGAAACAGGTCCATTACCGTATTTTTTCACCGCAATTGTTGCAGAAATTGGCCTCAGCGAGCACATCGGCCCCGCACTTGGGACACTTGATATCGGGTTTTTCAACCCGTATCCCGCAAACCATGCAGAAACTGGCCTCAGGTGGCAGGTCCTTATTGCATGCGTGACATCGATTCACTACCACCATCTGGTGACCGCAATTGGGGCAAAACCGGGCCTCCATGCTGACGGGCGCATGGCATTGGGGACAGGCGATGCTTTGCTTTTGCGTTCCTGCGTCTGCCATGGACTTTTGAAGTATCCCGGGAAGCATTATGCCGAGGCCCGCGCCGACGCCAAGGCCAAGACCCTCCGAAGCCCCGCCAGTGCCTCCCGTGCCACCTGTGGCTGCATCTCCCATTGCTTTGGCCGCCTTGAACTTCAAGAACGCATCAAGATCCTGCACGGCCTGCATCCCGCTTCGCTCATCGATCATGCGTTGCACTTCTTCGGGCGGCGTAATGGAGTTGATGTAGAGGTCCACCAGACCGATGCCATAACGTTCAAAATCATCTTTGACCCTGCTCTTTAGAGCAACGGCAAATTCATCATACTGCTGCGGCAGATCAAAGATCGTGTCCAGGGTTTCGCCCAGCAGGTCATTCAAACGAGAGACAATGACGTCTCGAAGATAATCGGAAATGGCATCCGTGTCAAAGATACCCCGTGTCCCCACAAGGGTATTAATAAAGAGGAGGGGCTGGATGACACGCATGGTGTAGTTGCCAAATCCGCGAAGCCGCACAAGACCAAGTTTGGAGTCCTTGAATGCCACAGGGTCTTTTGTGCCCCACTTGAGGTTCGTATAGACCTTTAAATTTACGAAATAGGCTTCCGCGCGAAACGGGCTCTTGAATCCAAAGGGAAGGCTCAGGAGCTTGGTTATGAGGGGAAGATTCAGTGTGGACAGCGTGTGGCGTCCGGGACCAAAGAGGTCAAGGGCCTTTCCGTCGCGGAAAAAGACGGCAGACTGATTTTCCCTGACAATGAGCTGCGCGCCCATCTTGATATCTCCCGAACCCTCTTCAGGGATACGGTGGACCATGACGTCGCCGGTCTCATCAAACCACTCAATAATTTCCAGGAACACAGCCATGATGACCTCCTTTGTACGGATGGTATTCTTTGCGGCCTTAAGCCTGATGGACTTCTTACGAAGCCGTCAGGCCTGCTTTAAAAAAATCAATCATATACAAGAATCGTGCCTTGATCTGCCCATGTGGCACTAGCCATGATGGTGTAGCAGAAACTCTGCATTAGACGGCAAAGCAAAAAGTCGAGTCCAGTGAATATGCCATTTCGACTGCAGGGAGAAATCTTATATGTTCGGCATGTTAAATGGGCAAGATTTCTCGCTTCGCTCGAAATGACAAGTTGTCGAGACCCTTTGCAAAGCCGTCAGGCATTAGTCTCGAAAAAGGGCCGGCCTTTCCCGGACCTTGTCATCAAGGGAGGCGATTTGCTGTTCCAGCGGCTTTAGCGCATCTGTTCCTATGGCCTCAGGCGCCGTGCCCTTCAAACCCTGGGCAGCATCTTGAAGTGCTGACACGGATTCTGCCAGGGCGGTATCAAAGGCATAGAGCCTCTCGAGTTTGGGCTCATCAATCTTGACCGCGCCAAACACCCCTGAATAACCGTAGCTGGCGAACCGGATCGAGTCGGCCGCTTGATGGAGCTTACGTTCCAAGCGACCGAGCCGGTCCAAGTGTTCAAAATGGCCCACTTCTTGAAGGGCTGAGATAACGTCTTCTACAGCCTTTCTCGCCCCATCAAGACGCTCAGCCAGGCTTCCCCGCAGCTTCTTGTCCGTATCGCGCAAGCCCTCTTTGTCTTGATAACTCCCTATGCCCGGCACGAGGCGTGCCAAACGCTCCAACCGTTCCGCTAAACGCTCTGATGTTCCCATTGTTCCCCCACGATTTTGGTTACAGTGACAGCTCACGAACTTAAGAATATCAAGATTTCCATTTCTAAGCAGCGATACGCGAAGCAATTTTATTCTTCATATCAGAGCCTTGTGTTTCTATCAACACCGGAATTTGTCACGCAGTTCTCTGGGGCCAGTTACGCGGTCGCAAGAGGCGAGGTCGTTAAGAGAGGATTATGGTTTTACCAAATAGAATGAGCCACGACCGCGCACCCACAGAAGGCAATCTTCATATTAAGGATTGGCCTGAAGGGGATCGGCCCAGGGAAATGCTTTTGGAAGTTTGAATATCTAATGTCCTGCTTCTCGCATTACACTAGTCTAGCAGATAGAAGCCTGGAGGCTTGTCGGAGGTTTCTCTTATGTAGATTTCAACACGTCTTCTTAACAGGTATATTGCCCATTCCACGGTCTCAGCCTTTGAGCTGTGTTTAAGGTTCTTATGAAGGCGTGACAATACGTTGAACGAATCTTTGCTGATCCATATATTGAGTTGCTTCAACCCCAGAGCCTTCTTTCGTTCCCTTACAGCCTTTTGCCGTTCCCTGGCCTTTGCACGAAGTTGGGTGGCCTTTTTCTTTTTCATAATAGCCTGTTATTGACAAACAGTTACAACCAGGATACCGCTAGCCAATAACAGTGCCGGGATTAATTGTCAACAACGATATTGAGTAGCGATATTGAGTTTCCACATCAACCCTATTCTATTCTTGGTATATCTTGTTATTATAAAATCTTATGTCGGAAAAGAACTTGATCGTTTTGTCCACTACATCACCTTTTGAAACATCAAAACATGAGCATATTTGGAAGTCTGTGTAATCGTGCGATGTCCCAGTAGCTCCTGAATGGTCCTTACGTCCTTAGATATGAGAAGTGCATAGGTGGCAAGTGAGGGTGTCATTGACAGTATCACATAAAATCTGTCACAAAATCAGTCAGTTGTTTGACTCAAATCTTTTGGCAAGAACTCGTGACTTCTCATACCCCGTCGGATAAGTGCGCTCATATTGTAGAAAAGGCGAAGCTATCAGGAGCGTCATTGGCGGGGATTGCCAGCGTTGATTCGCTTCGAAGCTCGCCGTCTCATCAGACACACGGAAAGTTTGAGTTGCCTGCTGCTGCAAAGTCCGTATTCGTCCTGGCGTTGGTCCACGAGCAGGATGAACCAGAACTTGATTGGTGGGACGACAAGAAAGGAGGAACTCCGGGGAACCGGCGACTGGAAAGTATTGCCAAGCGCCTGAGTCAATGGTTGAAAGAAGAATGCAATATCATTGCTCGGTTCCTACAGGAGAGCTTTATGTAATGGACAAATGAAAGAGGATGAAGGGAATAAAGCCGTTTTCGAAAAACCGGAAAGTGATGATTCTCCGAGTATATGCATAATGTACTGCAGAGCCTGTGAACTGGCATGTCCTGTGGCTGGATAATCAGATGTATAAAAAATCGTCTAGCTGATGGATGTCACAGTTTGGCAAGCAAGCTTGACCGGGCCTCTAGTTCAGGTTTTGCCTAGATATGATTTCGACATCTGAACAGTTGCAGAGTAGGCTCTAAGCCTGCCAGGATTGTGGCATAGAATTCCGCTGTATCTTCATCTATTCCATGCAACCGAACGCGCGGTGTGTCCAAGAACCCAGCCAGCTCTTCCCGGTTCTTTTTCTCCCTTCTCCTCGCTTTAAACCCTGATAGCAATTCTCCGATACTGATAGAGCAGATGGCTATTTGCTTTGTTTGCCGCAGAACGTTGACCGTTTCCGGATCTCCTTTAAGTGCATGCGTGTAAATGTTGGTGTCAATCAGGACGTTTTTCATGGCCAGAGTTGCTTATCTATCTTACGTTCTGAATCGATTTTCATTGGAAGCTGTTTAAATTCCTTTTCGGCCCATCTGCCGAAAAGATGGTCCATGTCGTGTTTGTGGGTTAAAGTATTTTTCGCTTCACATTGAAAGCCTGATCTTCCTCGAATTCACCCATGACATAGAGCCTGATCTTCTGACTTCTGGGGAACTCTTTTTTTAAAAGGGTCTTGAGCAATTTTTTCAGCTTTTCCGGCCTTACGCGAAACCTCTCCTTGAAATAGCCGTTTTCAATGACCAAAAGGTCGCCTTCATCCATTCTAGCGATGAGGAGCGACCTGTTGCGCTTGTATGTCTGCAGGTCCAGGTAGTGGCCCAGAGGAAGCTTTTTCAGCCTTTCGCAAACAGTATCAATTATCTTAGCCTTATCAATCATCGAGGCAGCCTATTGGGAGGCTAGGAGGCATCCCGGTCTCCTATTTTACGTCCTCTAACGTCACCTCAACTCGATCCAGGCGCTATTGTAGCCGATCTCGCCAGTTTTTCGTCCCCCGGTGAACCGGTTCTTGTGTAGATACCACTTGGTTTTCCCGGACTGATCTCTCAGATCTGTCAGTGATACCTGTATTTCCGGATCACTGCGCACACCACCCCAAGGATTTTGATCTCATGGTTGTGCAGAATGATCGGTTTCATCTCACGGTTGGCTGGCTCCAGACGGATGTGGTCCGGCTCGATGTACAACTTCTTTAACGTGACCTCTTCGTTATTGATCAAGGCCACAACGGTCTCACCGTTCTCAGCCGTTTCCCTGGCTTCAATAATAATATAGTCTCCGTGCTGGACATTCTCATCTACCATGGAGTGACCTTCAACCCGAAGGGCATATGTTCGGAATCGGCCAACCATGTCCCTGGGAATTGAGATTGTCTGGTGATAGGGGAGGGCCTCTATGGGTTGGCCTGCAGCCACAGTTCCCATGACCGGAATTTCAGCGGGTTCAGTCTCGACTTCACAACGCATCCAGTCCCAATCAATTACAGATCGGGCTCTCTTTGCTTTGTGGGGTATTATTTTAGCTGTCATAATCACTCCTTTTCAGCAATACGTTCCAATTGTTTTGGGCCATTATGGACTTCTTTCGTTGGCCCGCCGCCGGCGGGACAGTTTCAGCGGTCGCAGCCAGTGCTTTGGCGAAGTAGGCTCGGATTTTCGTTGAACCCTGAACCCGTAAACAGTTACGTTACTTTTTACTAATGACTGATTTGACCTTGTCTTGCGCGGAAGCCTTCTTATCTCGGCGATCATCTACCTTTATGGACGTGACAACGCGAAGAGCGCCTTTCTTAAAGGGGACTTCGTGCATTTTGAGTATGACTTGGAATAGGTCTTGCAGGTCACCTTCAATGATTGTCCCCATACCGTGGAGTTCATAGCTCAGGCCGGAGCTATCCAAAACCTTGAGACATGAGGCCACATAACTACTCACACCGGGAGAGCCTGTTCCCAACGGGACTATGCTGACTTCGGCTATAGGCATTGCATAACCTCCTTTCAAACAAGCATTTCGTTGAAGAGGACTATAGAAATGTCCCGCTTTCCGCTTTCTAAAATTCTCCGTCAACGATGTTCATGAAACTAAGGGCTCGCGCAAAAATAACTTCACATTTTGGCATCTCAGCTTCAGCCCATCTTTGACCGATGCCTCATTCTCAAACTCCTCGAAATAGCTCGCTATTCCTGCGGTTTTGCTCAATCGGATCGGCCAAATCTGAACCAAATCTGAGCGCCAACCCTGCGAACTTATTCTTGCGCGAGCCCTAAGGCGTATCAGCTCCGCACATTATCGAATTGAACTACTTTTCAGTAATAGGGCTGTTATCCCAGTCAAATTTCTCTACTTTAAACCAGCCTTGCTGCGGTAAAGCATGAAAACTGACGGCTTTCGGATTACACCAATTATTGCCCCGCATAATCTGCCATTTGGTATACCGATTCATCGGCGAAGCGGTCTTGTCGATTCTATAACCATCCGGATGATAACCGACTTCTATTTCCGTAACATAAAATGTCTGATCCATCGCAAATATCGTTTCTCCTTTTGGTAGGCAACATCTTTCATAAATGACGAGACTTTCAGGTTCTTAGCAGAAGTACAGTAAGGATTCAACTGCAGAGTAACATTGCTGAATAAGTAAAGGTGGGGCAAACAGACCATTGTTAATATACTGTTTGCTTTTGAATTTTTTTCGGGCGGCCTGAGGTCAAATCTTTCATCTTGACAAATCAAAACTGGCCCTCAACGGATCAAAGCTTCTGACACATTGATTCACCACGCTCAGCATGTTTTTTTTGCTGGGGGAATAAGGGGCAAGTCTACGTTTGACTCTTGTTAAAGAGGAGTAAAAGTCAAACGTAGACCCCATCTCCTGCATCATTCTGAATCCTTTGTACTCAGACTCCTGAACCATGCGAAGCACTTCTTAAAAAAGGCGACCTCTTGTCGGTCGATTCCACATTGAGTTACGTAAGTAAGAGTTAACTTGAGAAATTATTTAGAGACTTTAACGCGTTATGTATCAGAACTGATTTCTGAAGTAAAGACCAAAGGTCGCCTCCTGTCCATACCTAATCCTTGTAGCATAAAACTGTGACAGATGCGGCCAGACGCTACGCTCTTTTCGCGAAAGAGTTAGCTCTACTGTGACAATGGCGTGCTGTGGCTTGCAAACAGATCCCTCAGGTGATAATAGGAGACCAGTTTGGGACGCGTTTCTGGGGGAAAAAAGAGGATAATATATTGGAATAAACTGGAAAGGTGGCGGAAGTGCATGGGAATCGAACCCACCCGGGACGGTTTTAGCGCCCCACACCGGATTTGAAGTCCGGGAGCCCCACCAGTGAGC
>JAFGFW010000117.1 GCA_016930875.1 Deltaproteobacteria bacterium
CTTGCTGCAGGGATGACACGCGGCGCAAGCGCCTGCGCTGCGCGAAGGCAAGGCGAACTACGGCGAAATTCCGCTTTGATACCCCGCCTGCGCGGTCGTAGCCGCTACGTCGCGGCGAAGGCCCGCAGCTTGCTGCGGGGAGCTTCATTTTTCCAAGAATTACACCGATCAAACAAGGTGAATATCTTTGCTTTTGACTTCAATGCCTTAAGCCCAGTGAAAGCAGAGTCAGCGGCCCAAGAATTGGATAATAAAGTTCCGCTATTGGGAAAAGGAATACTCATTTGGCGGCACTAAAAGTAACATTGACATGACTGAATGAAGGATTTCATTTCTGCCCTTCACAAGTAGTTGCTCTCACAACAGTATGTGCTTTACAATAGCTCTTCTATTTCTTGATCAAGCTGTGTTGACGGAGGTACTCACGGGCAACTTCCCTTGGTTCCATCTTCTCGATATCAACCCTGGCGTTTAGTCCCTGCCAGGCTTTTTGGCACTTGGCCACGATTTCTGAAGCAGCACGTTTGCCTCCTCCGGGAAACGTAGCTACCAGCTTATTGAGAATATCTGTAATCTCGGGATACTTATCGAGAGCCTCCTTACGGACATAAGGACTCAAATCATAGGGCGGGAAGAAAGACTTGTCGTCTGAGTACACATGCCAGCCATGTTTGGGGATGGAAGCATCTGTACCAAAGACCATTGCGACATGCGTCTTGTGTCGTTTCAAAGCGATCAGTGAAGTTCCAGGCGTTCCGGTCCTGAGCGTGCTCTTGGCCATTTTGAAATCGTAGAACTTCTCCAGAGCAGACAGCCCGTCTGGGCGAACTGAGAATTCGAAATCGACAAAGGTTTCGATCTTTCCTTCCCTGGTTCGATAAAGCCTTGCCAAATCGGATAGCGTCTTCAATTTGTGTTTTGCGGCGAATTCAGGCCAGGATGCAAGAGCATAGGTGTTGTTGTTCCAGATCGGACCTAGCCAGATGAAATGATTGCTCTGCTCTTCCTCTTTTACAAGCTGATAAAGTTGGTTATTACCAGTGCCCGGCAAGTATTTGTGCTTAAGGTGAACCATCGAGGCTGTCCCTATATAGTCAGCACAGATATCGATGTCGCCGGATTCCATTCCGGCTCTGAGGGCCATGGAAGTAAGATCCGATTTCAAGTCAACCTTGAAGCCGCGATCCTCCAACATCTGTTTGATTAGTTGACCGACAATATACTGCTCTGTAAAGTTTTTGTTTCCGACGGTTATTCTCTTTTCAGCCGCCTGGACGTCTATCGTTGTCATGATGATGAGTGTGATCGTCAAGAACCGGGCGACGATGTTCATGTGTAGACGGTGCATCTTCTTACCTCCTTAGGGCTCGCGCATAGTGGATAGAGCATAGCGCATGAATACCAAAGTTTGCTTTTTACTCTCTGCTCTAGCGCTAGGGTACTTTGAGCCCCAGGGGGGTCATCCACCCCTCCACTCGTTCCAAAAGAAAACCCAGCGTAATAGCCATGGCTGCAGTCGGCGCTGCCCCCTGAAGGATGATCAAAGCTTCACGGGCAAATACGCCAGTCAATGTAATTTTGCCCAAACCTGCCCCGCCGACAAGAACAGCGAGTTCCGCAGTGCCCACCGTGATAACGGTGGAGATTCTGATCCCAGCCATGATGACGGGTCTTGCCAAGGGCAACTCTATCTTCCGGGCAATTTGCATTCTGGTCAGTCCCATTCCCCTGGCAGCTTCTATTACCGCTGGATCGATCGTCTTGATACTCGCATAGGAATTCCGTAGGATGGGAAGGAGTCCATAGATGACCAATGCCACAATTGCTGACTGAAGGCCAAAACCCAGAAGTGGAGCCATAATAGCAATGACAGCCAGGCTCGGTACCGTCTGACCCACACTTGCTCCGCCAATCACGGGTAGCGCGAGTTTCTCAAGACCTGCTCGGGTGACCACGATTCCCAGGGGCACACCGATCGCAGTGGCTATGACGACTGCTATCAATACCATCTTGAAATGAGCCCATGCGCAATAGAGTAAATCATCGTACGTGAAGGTGCTGTAGATCCCTATCTTGCCCAGACTAGTAATCCAAATAGTCGCTCCGACAAGAAGCGTAAGAAGGACAACCAGAATCACCTGATGTCTCATTGAGATGCTTCTCTCTGAAGCGCAGTCCGCCCCAAGCGAACGGAGGCCTTCCGAGCAGCTTCCCTCAGTGCCTCCTGGATTGCCTGAAACGTTAAGACGCCCTCTAATCTGTCATGTTGATCGACTATAGCCAGCACATTGAGCCCGCTCGTTAACATTAAGGAAAGGGCTTCACTCAAGACAGCATTTCTGGTGGCGCTGATTGCCGAAGTACTCATGATTTCTCTTACCTTCTGGCCCCTTTCCAAATCTGAGGAGACCACCCATCCTGTAAACCTTCCCTCATTGTCAATAACCGCCAGCCAATCGATTCCCTCTCGCTCCATCCGATCTCGAACGGCTTTTACTTCCTCGTCGGGTTTTGCCGTACGCGGTGACCTCCACATGACTTCCTTTGTGCGGATCAGTTGCAAACCTTTAAGGCCCCGATCGGCGCCAACAAAGTCCGCTACAAACTCATCTTTCGGCCCATAAAGTAGCTCGGCAGGTGGAGCGTATTGCACCAGTCGCCCTGCTTTCATCAAGGCTATCTTGTCCCCCATCTTGATCGCCTCATGAATATCGTGGGTCACAAATATGATGGTCTTTTGCAACTCCTCCTGTATCTTCAAGAACTCATTCTGCAAGTCCACTCTGGTTATCGGATCGATGGCTCCAAAAGGCTCATCCATTAACAGGATAGGGGGGTCCCCTCCAAATGCTCGGGCTACACCTACCCGCTGGCGCTGGCCACCAGAAAGCTCGCGCGGATATTTGTCTATAAAACCATCAGGCGTCAATCTCAAAAGCTCTAGAAGCTCCTTGGCCCGCTTCCTGCGCTTGGCTTTCGGCCAGCCTTTTAGCGCCGGGACCGTCGCTATGTTCTCACCTATAGTCATGTGAGGAAAAAGCCCTATCTCCTGAATGGCATACCCTATGTTTCTTCGAAGTTCGTTCTCATCTATGCTGGTATTGTCCGTTCCATCAATATATATTCTTCCACTGGTAGGGAAAATCAGCCGGTTGATCATTTTCATTGTTGTGGTCTTGCCACATCCTGAAGGACCCAGCAGCACGCACAGCTTCCCCCGGTCGACCTCAAAGCTCACCTCCCTTACCGCTTCTGTGCCATCAGGATAGATCTTGGTCACTTTCTCCAGTCTGATCATTTTCGCACTATCCTCCTAAGGGCTTGGTCAAGAATAATTTGGTAGAATTTGCGCCCAAATTTGCCATAAATTTGGGCGATCTGATTGAGCAAAACCGCAGTAATAGCAGGCTATTTCGAGGATTTTGCGAATGAAGATCGACCAAAGATATGGTGAAGTTGGGATGCGAAAATGGCAACTTATTTTTGACCAAGCCCTAAGCCCTTGGGCGTAACCCAGCGTTCCAACAGGGCCATAAGCCCGTCGACTAGCAAAGCAAGTACAGAAACAGAGACGCCTCCTGTAATGATTAAATCCATTCGAGCGTTTCTTAATCCCCGAAATATGGGCACTCCAAGCCCACCGGCGCCGATCAAAGCTGCAATTGCCGCAATACCGATAATGAGCACCATGGCGTTTCTCAACCCAGCCATAATCACGGGGAAAGCAAGGGGGAGATTGATCTTGAAAAGAAGTTGCGTTTCGCTCATCCCCATGCCCCTGCCGGCCTCGATCATCGCTGGATCAACCTGGCGGATCGCAGTGCAAGTATTGCGTATGATAGGTAACTGGCCGTAAACAATCAGAGTAATGACTGCAGGAAGGAAACCGATGGCGCTCAATCCTATGCGGCTCAAAAGGACCATTAGCAGCCCAAAAAGGGCGAGGCTGGGGACTGTCATCATGATTTCCGCAAGATAGAGCGCCGCCTCTGCCATATGTTCTCTACCTTTTGCTGATATGAAGATCCCTAACGTTATGCCGAGGACGGCTCCTATTCCAATGGCAACAAGACTTATGCACAGGTGATCAACCATCCACCCTGTCACCATTTCAGGATGTTGAATGACAAATTGATAGGCGTCTAACATACACGCTTACCTTCAGCCGGTTCCCGGAGGCCCAGCCCAAAAAATGTATTGCCCCGCAGGTCTCCTCGTGCTAAAAGACATTTTCTTAAATGAAAGTCATAGTCTATCAGACAAACCCTGCCCTGTTGGACCTTCAGGCCAACCTGGACGAAGTAGTCACGAAAATTCACGAGGGGAGCGAAAAAGGCGCCCAGTTGATCGTTTTTCCGGAATTGAGCCTGACCGGATATTTTGTGGGACAGCAATACCATGACGTCTCGCTCAGACTCGATTCTGAGGAAATCAGACGATTGGCCTCCGCCACAAAAGGCACGGCTGCCGTTGTGGGCTTTATTGAAGAATCCCCATCCATGAATTTCTACAACTCCGCTCTAGTGGCAGTTGATGGACAAATACTCTTCGCCTATCGAAAACTGAACCTTCCTAACTATGGCGTCTTTGAAGAACGGAAATACTTCTCTCCTGGAAAACACATCCCTGTCTTTCGCCTCCATGGCTTTTCTATCGCTGTCTTCATCTGCAATGACGTCTGGCATCCGTCACTGCCCTACCTGGGGGTTTGCCAAAAAGCTGATGTTTTTGTCACAATCATCAACTCCTGTAAGGGATCCATGGGACCGGAGTTTTCCAATATTGAAACCTGGCAGGTTATTAACAGGTTCTATTCACAAGTCTTCGGTGTGTACAATATCTGCGCGAACCGCGTAGGACAAGAAGATTTTGATGAAAGACCAAGTGTTTCGGATGTGCCTGAGCCCAAAGAAGGGGAGACGCTAAATGCCGATCAATACTCTGGCCCCTCAACCTATCTGTTCTGGGGCGGTAGCGAGATCATCGGTCCTTTTGGTGAGTCCATTGTCAAGGCGGCTCTATATGAACCGGATGAGATACTTGCTGAGCTCTCCAGGGATCTTCTGAGAAAGAAAAAAATTCTCCTTCCGTACTTGAGAAATGATGATCCCTATTTCACCCATCGAGAACTCCGGCAGATTCTCTATCGAAAACCTTCACACGACATAGTATGAATTCTTGATCTGCGTAGCCTCGAAATCGGAGCCTCAATGGAGTAGTGAGATCAAAAAAAGCAAAAAGTGTAAGTTCTCAATAAGCTTCATCCCCCGGCGCTTATGGCAACCGCGTTGCCCGGACTTTTTGAGAAATTACCAAAAGGTACCGTAAGTTCTTGATGTTATTGGTAGGCGGTCGCGGATTCGAACCGCGGACTTCCACCGTGTGAGGATGGCACTCTCACCGCTGAGTTAACCGCCCATAGACCTTGTCGAAGAGACTACCCGTTACATAAAGGCTGGAAGGTCCAAAGTCAAGGTTTTTTGGTGATAATCCAGCCCTTATTCACCCTAACGTTCCCTCGTTCATGCATTTTCTGAGCTCTTCCATTTCACGGGCGCTCAGGGTCCGGTAGGTTCCGGACTTTAAGTTCCCCAACCGGATCGGACCATATCGGATCCGCTTTAGTTTCATTACACGATGCCCGACAACGGCGCACATGCGCCGAACCTGCCGGTTTCTTCCTTCCCTTATAGTGATCTCAAGCCAGGTGTTTGTGCCGGTCGTACCCGTTATCCTTACCTGGGCAGGAGCGGTGCGCCGGCCATCCAACACAATGCCGGACCGTAGGCGCGCCAAGGCCTCGCGAGCAGGCAGACCTTTGACCTTGGTCCGATAGGTCTTGGAGATGCCGTACCGGGGATGTTGAAGTTGGTGGGCCAGTTCTCCGTCGTTTGTCAGGATAAGGAGCCCTTCCGTATGATAATCAAGCCGCCCGACCGGAAAGAGACGTGTCTTGATCTTCTTGACAAGGTCGGCTGTTGTCGGACGGCCTCTGGGATCACTGGACGTGGTCAACACCCGTTTCGGCTTGTTGAGTACGATAGTGACCTTTGGCTCAGAGCCGCGGACAGGGCGGTTGTCCACACGTATGACATCCTGCCCACAAACGACCTGGGCGCCGAGCCTGCGAACAACCCTGCCATTAACCTTAACGCGGCCCTCACGGATCAGCTTTTCAGCCTCGCGCCTGGAGGCGATGCCGGCTCGAGCCAGGACTACGTGGAGTCGTTCGGCCATGCTTCCCCCAGATCCCGCAGGTCCTTCAGCGACGGCAGATCGCCGAGATCTTTCAGGTCAAACAGCTCCAGGAAGCGCTTGTTGGTGCCATAAACCATGGGCCGGCCCGGCAGGTCTTTGCGGCCCAACACACGAATGATCCCCCATTCAAGGAGGGTCCGCAGTATTCCACCGCAATCGACCCCCCTTAAGTGCTCTATATCGCTTCGAAGCACAGGTTGTTTATATGCAATAATGGCAACGGTTTCCATGGCTGCACGGCTCAAGCGGGCAGGTCTTGTCTGCTTGAGCCGCCTGGTCCAATTCCGGTATTCAGGACGGGTGCGAAACTGGTATCCACCGGCAACCTCGCTCAAGAAAAACCCGCGTTTCTCGGACTCGTACTCTTCGGCCAGGCTGGCGAGGGCGCTGCGTATGGTTTTGCGGTCTTCGACCTCCAGAATCGATTTGATCTTGTCAACGCTAAGGGGAGATTCAGCTACAAAGAGCAAGCTTTCAATAATGGCCTTCAGGTTATCCATTGAAAATCCTAATAATCCCTGATGTTACATGCTGCATTATCCGTATCACCTGGGTTCTTGCCATCTCCAGGACAGCCAGGAAAGTGACAATGATCTGGCCCTTGGCGGCCTGTTTTTCAAAAAGCTCTTCAAACGTAACAGAGCCTTTTTGCTCCAGGATGTCTGCAATCTCCAATATTCTGCTCTTGACCGAAATAGTGTCCGCCGTAATGTTCAGGAAATGCTCCGGAGATACCCGCTTGATGATTCTCTGAAAGGCGTCCATGAGTTCAAAGAGGCTAATCTGCACAAAATCGCGGGGTTCTTCCCCGGTAGATTCAGCGATCTCGTCGGTTCCACGGATGAAGACATCCCAGCCGAGTCGATCCCGGTGTGCCAGATCTTCTGCAGCATATTTCAATTGCAGGTACTCCTCCAAAGGCCTTACAATCTCCATGCGGGGATCTTCTTCGTCCTCTTGTTCCTCCTGGGTGGGCAAGAGCATGCGGGATTTGATGTGGGCCAGGGTGGCTGCCATAACGAGAAAATTCCCGGCCACGTCTATATTCATTACTCTCATCAACTTGATGTATTCCAGGTACTGCTCGGCAATCAAGGCAATGGGAATGTCATAAAGATCCACTTCGTTCTTTCTCACAAGATGCACGAGAAGATCCATTGGACCATCAAAGAGATCTCCAAGATGTATGTGATACGTTGTGTGGCCTTGTACCTGTTCTGTCATAGGAATAGAAAATGCCTAACGTGCCTAAAATGCGCTAAAATGCCTAAAATTGAATAAACTCAGGAATCAGATTAGTGTTTTCGCTATTTTGTGCTTTCGTGGTAAGCCGTCAAATCTTCACTGCTGCCCGGACCTCTTCCATGGTCCGGCGGGCCACTGCCCGTGCCTTCTGATTTCCATCTTCGATAATGGCCCGAACCGTATCCGGCCGGGTTTCATAAAAGGATCGTTTCTCGCGGATAGGATCGAGGGCCTTGACGAGATTTGCCGCCATCATTTTCTTGCACTCCACACAACCGATTTTGGCCTCCCGGCATTCCGCATCGATGCCTTCAGCAGTCTCACGGTCAGAGTAGAGCTGATGAAAGCTAAAGACATTGCAGATGTCAGGGTTTCCAGGGTCGGCCCGGCGTGCCCGCTGGGGGTCTGTAATCATCTGCCCGACCTTGTTCCGGATCTCTTCCGGCGAATCTGAGAGAAAAATGGCGTTATTATAACTCTTGCTCATCTTGCGACGATCCATGCCAAGAATCTTGGAAGACTCCGTCAAGATGGTTTCCGGAATGGGAAAGACATCGCCGTAGAAGTGATTGAACCGCCGCGCAATTTCGCGGGTGAGTTCCACATGAGGCGCCTGATCTATGCCCACAGGCACACCGTTGGCCTTGTACATGATAATGTCGGCTGCTTGCAGCACAGGGTAACCCAGGAATCCGAAGTTTGAAAGATCCCTGTTCTTTAACTCGGCGATCTGCTCCTTGTAGGTCGGATTCCGCTCCAGCCACGGCAATGGCGTAATCATGGACAGAATCAAGAAGAGCTCCGCATGTTCTTTTACGTATGACTGAACAAAGAGTGTGCACTTTTCAGGGGAAAGACCCACACTCAGCCAGTCCAGAAAGACATCCAGAATATGGCCCTGGATTGGTTCCGTGGCGTCATAGTCAGTTGTCAATGCGTGCCAGTCTGCAATGAAAAAGAAACACTCATACTTGTCTTGCATCTCTTTCCAGTTTGCCAGGGCCCCGTGCAGGTTTCCCAGATGCAGTGGTCCCGTGGGGCGCATACCGCTTAAAATCCGTTTCTTAGCCATTCTTTACAGTCTCCGTCTGTAGCTTCTGAAAAAACTCGAGTCCGCCGACCGTGGATTGAAATCACTTTTTTATATTATTAGCCATTCTATGCCAAGGGAAAAAATTATGTGAACTAGTTCAGGATAACCGTTTCTATCTGTTCTACAACCTCGAAATGTCTATCTCTTGTCAGTAGGGTGCCCCCGATTCCCATGCAGGATGCTGCGATCCATACATCATTGATCGGTATTTTGGTTCCCTTTTTCTGTAATGACAAAAATACAATGGCGTATTTTCTGGCAACATCCGCATCCACGTCAATGATTTCGACTCTCAGACGTTTGATGAACTGCTTCAATTTTCGTTCGTTGAATTGCTGCTGACTCCCTTTCATAAACCCGAAATTGAGTTCTCCGATAACCACGGAAGGCAAATACAGGTCTTCGCCATGGGTGGCCAAGAAATCCACTGTTTCAGGCAACCCCTCGGCATAGTCACTGTAGATATTCGTATCCAGTACAAGTTTCAATCCCAATCCCCTTCATTGATCTGGTTAAAGATTTCGGTTGCTTTTCTCAGTTCTTCGGCTGCATCATGCGAGAGCCATCCTGCAAGTTCCCGGATCATCTTTTCACGGTCTTTCACCAGGCCCAATTTTTCATCAACCGCCTCTAAAATGTATGCAGACTTCGTTTTCCCCTCTCTCGTGGCCGCCTTCTTGATCATTGTTTCTTTTTTGGGGGGTATTCTTAAACTTAAAGGCATAGGGCAAACCCTCCTTGTATCGCAATTTGAGCAAGTGTATCTCGACATTGTGACGGAGTCAATGTAAAAAAGGGGGCAGAATGTCCTGGCCCAACCGAAAAAAACAATGGAATGGAGATTGTTCTTCCATCAGATAGATCGACGCTCAGGGCATCATCTGTAATCAAGACACTCTCAGCTACATGGTTTAGCCATGAAGCACCAAAGGCAGGGTCAAAAGGCCCTGCCTTTGGTGTCTTTAGAGATGTTGCGCAGAACAAAATAGAAGATATGGTGTCAGATCTAGATTATTGACAACCCGCAATGCTTCGCAACCCGAGGCAGGCGGGTCCCCCTTTTTCAAAGGGCGAAGCTGTTGGAATGCCAGGCGTTATTGAGAAGTTACGTTGAGAGTTGTCAGGAATGTGGATTCCGCTGTCACGACCCGCCCAGGAACATCCTCAGAAAAAACTTCATGACAGGGATCAGAAGCCAGTCCAAGGAATGGGTGAAAAGCAAGAAGAGAACAATGAGAATTCCGAAACGTTCCAGCTTTGCCAGTTGAGCAGCCCTGGCGGGCGGAAGAAGGCCCGCCAGGACCCTGCCGCCGTCAAGGGGCGGCACTGGAATCATGTTGAATATGGCAAGGATAACATTGATGACCACACTGTATTCGAGCATTCCCAGCAGATCAGAAAAAACGCCTGAGAAAAACCAGTTCTGCCACCATGGGCCAAGATGAACCAGCCACCTCAGCAGCGTGCCGCTCAGAAAGGCAAGCAGGATGTTCGATACAGGGCCGGCCGCGGCCACCAGGATCATGTCACGCTGACGGTTGGATAGATTGTTGAAATTCACGGGAACCGGCTTTGCATAACCGAAAATGATGGGCGACTTGAAAAAGAAGAGCATCAAAGGGAGGATAAAAGAGCCCATGGGGTCAAGATGCTTGATTGGATTCAAGGTCAGCCTGCCAGCCCATTTTGCCGTGCGGTCTCCCAATCGAAAGGCCACCCAGCCATGGGAGACTTCATGGATCGTGACAGCAAAAAGCAGTGGCACGATCATGATGACTAATCTATTGAGGTCAAAATTATGAAACATGTCAACAACTATCGACTCGCAAAACGTCCGCAAACAGACGGCACAGCAAAAAGCTCCAGATGCAAGGCGCGCGAAGCTTGAGGAGTGCGATCCGCCTGAGGCGGATCGCAATGACGATCAGCCTTCGCTGAAGCTTCGGCCCGACAGGGAAGCTGAAGCGCAACGCCGCAGATGGACTTTTTGCGAAGCCGTCAAGAATCGCTCCGCGACCTTATGACGAACCTTACCTCGTCTTCCCGGGTCTTGACCTGGCCGTTCAGACGCGCATCAAGGAGGCTGTCTAAGATCTTGCGATAGACGGGACCCGGTTGAATGCCCATTTCTTTTAAATCATTGCCTTTCAGCACAGTAGCTACAGATCTCAGCCTGGTAAAGTAATTGGAGATAGCCCTTCTTACCGCTTCAGCGGCAGCGCCTGCCATCATGTAGAGCAAGATCTCGGTGCGAAAAGGGCAGAGCCTTCTGTAAAGAACGCTGTTTTTGAAACCTTTTTGAGATTCCATCCATTTCAGACAGATATCTGCCTTGATTTTTTCATGAACAAAAACCTTCTGGTAGCGCTGGGTCAGTTCAAGTCGCTCACAGAGCTCCTCCAAGATCTTTTGATCAAAAGATCTTGCAAGGGCCAGCAAATAGACCATCCACTTTCTACAGGAGTCTTCCAGGAAAAGCAAATTATGCCATGCAAGGATCTTCTCAACAGAATTGAGAAAATTCTCAAGCGTGGAGTCATAAACGATTTCCGGATGAATTACTTTTAGGAGTTTGTATTCGTTCAGTCGCCGCAAGGCCATGAGAGGTTTTTCTTCCTCCAGGATCTGACGCAGTTCGGAAAAGAGCCGACTACCGCTCAACTCCTTGAAAAAATCCATTCTCACCGCATTTTCAATCAAACCTGAAGTCAATTTTCCTATCTTGAAACCAAATCTCTGCTCAAATCGAATTGCGCGGAAGACCCTGGTTGGGTCCTCAACAAAACTGAGGTTATGAAGCACCCTGATCACTTTCCGCTTAAGGTCTTTCTGGCTTGAAAAAAAATCGATCAGAGTGCCGAATCCGTCCGGATTAAGCCTTATCGCAAGCGTATTGACCGTAAAATCCCTTCGATACAAATCCAGTTTTATGGATCCTCTTTCCACCGTCGGAAGGGCGCCTGGAGACTTGTAGTACTCCAGCCTGGCCGTGGCCACATCAATCTTCCGGCCGTTGGCAAGGATGACCACAGCGGTCCTGAACTTCTCGTGAGCCCGGACACGGCCGCCAAGAGAAGCAGCCAGGGATTTGGCAAACTCTATGCCGTCGCCTTCAATGACAACGTCAATATCAAGATTCTGCTGGTACAGCAGGAGGTCCCGCACAAAACCGCCCACGGCGTAAGCGTTGTACCCAAGGGTATCGGCAACATTTCCAATAGCCCTCAGGTGGTCAACGATCTCTTCAGGAAGACGCTCCGTAAGAAATTTGACCACGCTCCTCTTGCGCGCACCAGGCCCACTTTGCTTGCTGTCTACGGTGAATTCAGGAATGCGCGCAGGCTCGCCTACCAGGATATTCAGCAGGTCAGTTCTTGTAATAACGCCTGTCACCCGGCCTTCTTCCAAGACTGAGAGCAAACGTTGTTTGTTTCCTATGATTTTTTCCTGAATCTCCGACAGCGTGGCCTCGGGCCTTACGCTGTTGATCTCCGTAGTCATGTATTCACGGACCTGAACATGGCCGAGTTTGTGATGTATGCCCTTTTCTATGACCTGACGGGAGATGATGCCAACGAGCCGACCGGACTCCAATACCACAAGGACATTGACATTGTAACGGGTAAGGAGTTCGTTGGCCTCCGCGAGCCTTACGCTCGGATCCACGTGAATGGCAGGCGAAGACATGAGGTCCCTTGCCGACCGCCTGGGGTTAATGAATTGACTCAGGGCGCCAAAAAGCCTTTGTTCTACCTGGATCAGAGTCTGCCCTTTGATGGTGGCCGAGGCCGCTGAGGGATGCCCGCCTCCGCCGAAAGCCATGGCGATCTCCCCAACGTCCACCTCCGGCAGCCGACTTCGGGCCACCATGTAGACGCGATTTTCCATACTGGCCAGGGCAAAGACAACATCCAGACCTTCCATATCCCTGAATTTGTGAACCAAGAGCGCCAGATCAGCCACGTATGATTCAGAGGATACACTGGTGATAACCACATCCACACCGCCTATAGTGTGATGGGTGGCGCCTTGAATCATCTCATTAAGCAGATTAACCTGTTCCGGGCTTATTTCCCTGGTGATTATATCTGAGATCAGATTCAGGTTCGCTCCTTGCGACAGCAGGTAGGCCGCGGCATGGTAATCATCCTCTGTGGTGGAGGAAAATGTAAACGAACCTGTGTCTTCATATAGCCCGAGGGCCATTATGGTCGCCTCTTCAGGCGTCAACCGGATCTCCTTTTCCCGCAGGAGCTTTGTTATGATTGTGACGGTAGCTCCGGTCATTTCCGTGACCTCCACTGTGCCGGGCAGGTCGTCCGGCATGGCAGGGTGATGGTCATAGATATGGATTTCCAGGCCCGGGCGATTCACAATTCCGGCAAACTTGCCAATGCGACTTGCCTGCTTGGTATCAACCAATACGAGTCGATCCACTGCGTCAAGGTCAACGTCTTTGATCTTTACAATGTTGTACATGTACACCATGGACTTAACGAAAAAATCCCTCAGATTCCTTTCCTGGGAGCCGGGAAAGACCACGAGGGCCTCCGGATAAAGCTTCTTGGCCGCCAGCATGGAAGCAAAGGCGTCAAAATCCGCATTAATGTGGGTAGTAATGACTGTAATGCCCTGTGATTGCACTATCCCAGATCCCTCAGCGTCCTTTCTGCTTCTTTTCTTCCTGGAAAGTCTTCTTTGCCCTTTATGGACTCTTCCAGGTATTTCCGGGCTTGAGCCTGCTTTCCCAGGCTCAGATAGATCATCCCCAGATGATAGCTCATGATCGGACGATCCTTGATCTTATCCTTAACGCTCAGCAGCAGTTCTTCTGCCCGCGCAAAGTCGCCTTTGCGATAGAAAATCCATGCCGCTGTATCCACCAGGTCAGGGTTACCCTTAAATTTTTTAAGCAACTCTCCGACGAGTTCTTCTGCCTTGGCAAGGTTCTCATCGGTTGGCTCATGCTCGGCATAGTAAAAGGCAAGGTTGTTGGCCGCTGCTGAAGAATTGGGATTTCTTTTCAAAACCTCTTCATATATCGCTCTGGCCTCAGTGTTTTTACCCTTTTTCTCCAAAAGGGTTGCGATCAGTATGGCAATGCCAAGGTTGTTCGGATTCTGCTCCCTTATCTTCTTGTACTTGGCTATAGCAGTATCAATAGAGCCTTGAGCCTGTTCAAGCCGGGCCAGATTGAACAGGGCGTCGGAGCTGTTCGGATCTATTTCAAGCGCCTTCTCAAGGCTCTTGCGAGAGGCTTTGTGGTCTTCTTTCAGGGTATAGAGCTTTCCCAGCAAAACGTAGTAGTGAGAGTTTTTCGGCCTCCTGGCGATCTGCTCTTTGCATCTGTCAAATGCCTTGTCCAAGTCTTTTCTTTTTGCCAGCATATCCACCAAGTGATTGAGCGCAGGAACAAAATCGGGGTCAACCTTTAAGGCCTTTTCGAAAAACGATGTTGCCTCTTTTTGCTTGCCTTCTATGAGTTTTACCACTCCGTTTTTGTAGTTGACCTGGGCAGATTCGGGCTGAAGCGCCAGGAGGGCGCTAAAATACTTCTGGGCGCCTTCAAGGTCCTTTCCTGCAAGAGATATGTCGCCAAGGGCCATCAAGGCCTTTGTGTCATCGGCATCTGCTTCAACCACTTTTTCTAGTTGTTCTTTTGCGAGATCGATTTTTCCCTTCTGCCTGTAGATTTGCGTGAGCCCGTATCGGGCGTTCTTCTCTTCGGGCTTGATTTCGAGGATCTTCTTGTAGGTATCCTCGGCAAGGCCTATCTCGTTGTTCCCCAAGTGCGCCCTGGCCAGGTTAAGAGAAACATAAACGTTTTGTGGGTCCTCGCGCAGCACCGCGCGGTATTCCGAAATGGCCCCGTTGAAGTCATTGCGAGCAGCCAGTATGCTTCCCTTTAAGGAGTGAGCGCTCACATCCGCAGGATTCTCCCCTAAGACCTCTTCCACCAGTTTGAGGGCATCGTCCGGCTCTTTTTCCACAAGATGGATCCCTGCCATGGCCAGCTTTGCCTTCAAAAAATCAGGGCCAGTGCGAACTCTTGAAATAAACCGCTCCAGCACTTCAAGGGCTTTATCCTTTGCCTTTATCCCCATATAATACCTGGCCAGCGTGTCGTAGGCGCCATAGTTGTCCGGCATATCTTCAATGGCCTTATCAAGCACGGCAACCATGGCGCTCTCCTGCCCCTTTTCCTTGTAAAATTGCGCAAGATAAAAACGGGGCTCCACCCTGTCAGGGCTTGCGGCGATCAACTCATTAAGGACCTTTTCAGCCTCCTCGCTCCTCTTTGTCCTGTTGTAAAACCTCGCCAGTAACAGCTTTGCCACATCGCTTTCAGGGTCCTGGTCGATCAGCTTCTTGTATTCATCTTCCGCCCCTGAAAGGTCGTTCTCTTTTTCCAGGACTTGAACCAGCATAAGCCGTGCGGCCTTGTTCTTCTGATCGACCAAAAGCAGGCTTTGGAGCGTCTTTCGGGCTCCTTTCGCATCCTTTTGCCTCATCCTCAGGTTGGCAAGCAGCATATAGGAATCAGCCCTTTTGGGGTTTTTCTCGATAAGAGATCGAAAAATCGCCTCTGCATCATCGTATTTTTTGTCTGCCATGAGACACGTTGCGCGCAACAAAAGGGCATCTTCGTGATCCGGGTTTTTTCCCAAGACAAGATCAGCCTTTTCCATGGCCTTTTCCGTTTCCCTGCCCATAATGAAGATCTTGCCAATGGCTACCTGGGCATCCGCCAGATCTGCGTCAAGGTCCACGGCTTTTGACAAAAAACCAAAAGCCTTTTTCCAGTTCTTTTCCTTCAGTTCCACCATGCCAAGCATGTAATAGCCTTTGGCAAAGTTCGGATCGATCTGAAGGGTGTTCTTAAACTCCAGCCGCGCCTTTACATAATCGCCTTTTTCGTAAAGGGCCTTTCCTTTGTTGAAAAACTTCGCTCTCTTTTCTTCCGGCCCGCCGCACCCTATGATAAGCACAGTCAAAACCACGGCCAAAATTCCACCAGATCTTCCAAGTCTCATATCACTTGCCTCCTAAGTAGCGTCCATCCATAAATGGTCTTTTTGCCCAATTTCTGCGTTATGCTCAAAAAAACAATCCTCGGAATATAACACATATGCCTGTCTGCATGGACACTAAGTGTGACGGCTTCCTAAAAAAGCCTCAGTAATCAATCCGGACCCAAAGGACCCGGCCTTCGCCTTATGCAAATCGGCTTTGAGCAAAAAAATGGGTGACGTTGCCTACCGCCTTTTTCTCCGCAAAACATCCTGCCAATCCCGTAAATCTTGTCTAAAATGCACCTGGATTCTAGAATTCATCAGGAACCGGGCTTCTGTATATGTTCTTCCGACGGGGACCGGTGTCCCTGCCTGGAATGTAATCATCCAGCACGGGCATAAACTCCGTGATGAACGCATCTATCACAGCTTGGGCAGCTCCCACATCCTGACCTTCCCTTAAGGGCATTTCCAGGCGAACCAGAGCCCCGTCTGTGCGTCTCTTTGTAACGGAATACGCCACGTACCCCGTGAAAATAACGATGACGGTGTCGAGCACCATCAGGAAATTGGCGATTATATAAAATTGCTGGCGATACATAAGTTATTCAGTGAACAGTGAACAGTAAAATGTCAGAGACTCTGCCCTTAGCTTTCAGCCTTCAGCCCCTTTGCTTTATCTAAGAATATTCCACCCAATTTCTTTGTTTTTTCTTGACAACTTGTCAAGAACGTCTATCATTAGATTGAGATCGTTTTGGGAGGTAACCATGAAAACACTAACTGTGGGCGAGCTAAAGGCCAGGTTTTCTGAAGCACTTGGACAACTTAGAAAAGGCCAGGAAATTGCCATCAGCTACGGCAAGAAACGAGAAAAGGTTGCCGTCCTTTTACCCTATTCACGTTATCGCGCAAAACCAGAAAGAGTTTTAGGGTTACTCAAGAACCGGGGCCGGTGTGTCATCCATGACGATTTCAAACTGACTGACGAGCAAATGCTCACATCATGAACTATTTGCTGGACACTCATACTTTTCTGTGGTGCCTTTTCGCCCCGGACCAATTGAGCAAGTCGGCGGCACAAGAGATAACGTCGCCTGATAATGACGTATCTATAAGTGTGATAACTCTGTGGGAGGTTTCTCTCAAGTATGCACTGGGAAAACTGGAGCTGGAAGGAGTAGAACCTGAAGAACTGCCTGAAAGTGCAGAGAAAATGGGTGTTGACATTCTTCCCATAAGCGCTTTAGACGCGGCCAGTTTCCACAAACTACCGCGGCTTGAGCATAAAGACCCTTTCGATCGACTCCTTATCTGGCAAGCCATTCAACAGAAGATGGTCCTGATTTCCAAAGATTCCCAATTTGAAAAGTATAGCAAGTTTGGGCTCAAACGGTATTGGTAGCTGCCAGGGGCGCTCGAAAAAAGGAGGCTCAGTTGTATGGCCATGAAAAAACTAGTTGACAATACACGCGAGTTTGATCGCAGATTCGACGACGGGGAAGACATTCATGACTTGATCGATATGTCCAAGGC
>JAFGFW010000118.1 GCA_016930875.1 Deltaproteobacteria bacterium
GCATCCAATCTCGCTAACCTAGGCATAACACACCCCCTATCACACTTCAGCTAATCCGTCAAGCACGCTCTGCACGAACGTCCCCTTTGTCCTTTCCCTCAATCTGAGTGTCTATCTTTGCCTTTTCGACTTGAAGTATGCGTTTTGCCCAAAGGTTACCAAGCCATGATGAGAGTCCGATGACAATAATCGCACCGCCTCCAAACGAGGATATAATTAGAACACCGATTTTTAGGATATCATCAACTGTCATATGGTATTCTCTATCGTACTTCTAACGGGCCGCGAGATGAGCGGAAGGTTCTCCGCGTAATGCGCCGCGAATGCGGCGTGATTATGTAGAGGTTCTTTCCGCTCCATTGAGTTGATAGGCGGCGCTTTGCGCCGCATAGCAACACAATGGCGTAGCATCTCGCGGCCCGATAAGCGGCGCGAAGCGCCGCTTATCGCCCACGCTGAGGATTTGGCGCGGTTTCGCGACAATATCCTCCAGCGTGATGTTCTCCGGCGATTCTTGCACGTTGTCTACGCAAACGGGAAGCCCGGGGTTTAGTCGACAGATCCGCTCGACCTGGTTCTACTGACCACCCCTGTGCCACCGATCCCGGTGGCCGGCGCCGTGAGGGCTTCCCGCCCCCGCCAAGCGATCCCCTCTGAATCGGGCGATCCCCTCTGCCGTCCGGCATCCGTCCCCGCCGGCCGATGCTTTCCCGGCCAGGCCAATGGGTCCGCATGCTCCTGCCTGCTCAGCACATGCCCTGCTTTGGTTCCGGAGCCGGAGAACGTTACTCCTCAGGCGCGACCTTTAGGCCGTCGCCTGCAGGAGTTTGTTCGACGGCTTGCTTCTTCACGAGACAGAAGCACTGATTCAGCCCGAATATGAATGTGTGGTGTCCTTGGATGTCGTAAATGTTGCTCGCAAGCCCTCTGATTCGATCGAGGTCGTAATACGTTTCGTGCTCTTCGTCTATGTTCTTTGCGTAAAGACGAATAAGGATCTCAGCCTGTTTCTTTGGCGTTGTGAAAACCAACCGACCTCCGGGCTTCAAGACTCTATGAATCTCCTTCAGGAGCGCCATGGGATCAACAATATGCTCTATGACCGCAAGCATTGTGACATAATCAAAATGGTTGTCTGGGAAATCAAGAGAGTCTGTGACTTTATCTCCAGTTCTCTTGTCGAGTCCGTAACGCTCGGTGCATTTCGACCTCCGAATGAAGTAGCCATCACCACAGCCGATATCAAGCAAACGTTCACGTGACTCAATGTACCGCTCAACGTTCACGGCCCTGAGATATCGTGTAACAGGAAGCACAAATCTCGCGATTCCTTTCCTTCCGGATATGTATCCAAGCTGCGCCATCTGCAAACCAATAGTCTCGGTTGGCGTGATTCTGATCATTTCTCAATATCCCTAATCGTCGAACGGTTGAACTGTGCGGCGCCGCCCTTTGCGTCCGCACCAGTGATTGGTTCGGCGTATTGGTCTGTATCTTTCAAGTGACAGTGCTTGGGTTGCCTTAATTCAATCTATTCGGACAATATCCAGAGCGTATTCAGCCACTCTGGGACGAGCTTCAAAATATGCAACTCGGCAATTACCTTCCTCTGCCCATTGCTTAATTGTTTCACGGACTTTGTCTGGCATCATGCAGCCAAAAATGATCCCAGTTAAAAGCTCGACAGGATAATCAAGCTGGTTGCCTGCGTTTCCAGGTCGGAAAATTCGGTACTCTTTTTCGTACATCCAGTGCTTAGATTTTGTCAGAATGACACGAGTCATTTGACGTTCTCTGTCTTTATCCAGAGGGATCTGAGTATGATCCTCGTATTCTACCGGCTGTGCCTCAGCAAAAAAATGACAGTTATCGGAACCGTCGAACTCAAAACAGATGCCTTTATGTTTATCTGCATAATGAGCCCACATTAGAATATCGTCTCTCACTTGAGAAAAGCACACTATTCCAGCCTTATCTATTTCATCCTGAAGCATATTTCTTATATCTTCGAGTGCCCTTGCAGACATCAAATTTGATATTAATTTTTCTTTTTCGACTTCAGGTGTGTCCTTAAACTTACGATCCACGAACTCTTCAGAAAACCTCTTTATAATAGTCCCAGGAATTTGTTGAAAGCTTGGAACAACACAGTCAAACGGATCATTGAATAGTTTCCGGCTGGAAAAATAAAGCGTGTGGTTAACGAGAATTTGCCTCACCCAGTCCATTTTCCCACTGTCATTTTCAGGGCATGACTGATACTTATGAAGAGGCATGATATCAAAATTATTTTCTGTTTCTGATGAAATCATAATCTATCTATTATCGAGCCGAACGGTATTATATGGCGATTTAGCCGTATAATACCATCCACAGGGCCGCCGCCGGGGGTGAGCCTTCGTCCGGGCCTCCTTGGGTGTGTAAAAATGATACAGTCTAATGCTCTTAATTTGGCCGTTACTGTATAGAAAGGTTACACCTCAGATGTCTCTGAATGTATTTAATTGTGGAATATTTATATGAAATTAGGTCAGCGGGATTCCGGTGGCCTATATCTACTATAGCATTAAATGGGCCACTATCTTCAAAATGCTACAATGATAACATTCCCCCTTATCACTTTGACGCCTCGAAATGGCTGGGGGCCATAAACTGCAAGAGGCTTAAGGTTGGAGGTTGGAGGCAAAAGAGATGAGAGTTCTCTTTGCCTCGAACCTCAAGCGAAGCGTTCCTCTAACCTTCAACCGACCGTGGTGAACCCAAGATGAACCTATTGAACGAACGATTGCAAAGCTACAATTATGACCGTTCAGAGCATATCTATCTCACAGTTCTATTCTTTGATGTAGTTGTAAATATTGAAATAATGACCGCCGGGGTAATTCCAGGAATAGTCATATCTCATCCCGTTTTCCATCAGTTCACGAAAATAGTCAGGATAGCTGTGCCAGAGACCGATCGCGCGGTCAAGCGCGGTTTCCAGGCCCTGGTTATTAAAATCATTAAACACGTAGCCGTTACGCTCATGATATGGTCTTGGAGCGTAATCAGCGTCAAAGACCGTGTCCGCCAGGCCGCCTGTGTTTCTGACAATGGGAACTGTTCCGTATTTCATTGCAATCATCTGTGTGAGACCGCAGGGTTCAAATGCGCTCGGTATAAGAATCATGTCGGCTCCCGCGTAGATAAGATGCGCCAGTTTTTCATCATGCGAGATCTCGATATGGCAATCCGGGTTGTCGTTCAAACGGCGTTTTAGCTCCCAGAAATCATGGTTCGTTGCCGGGTCGGGACTCGATCCCAACAAAACAAACTGGCAGCCGTGTGCCAAAGCGTGAAAAATGCCGTGCCGTATCAATTCAACGCCTTTTTGATGATCTAACCGACTGACCACGCTAACAATAGGCTTAAAGTCCTGTCGCAGCAGTAACCTGTGCCGTAAGGCCTCCTTGTTCTTGTATTTGTCATCGAGGCTGTCAATGCTATACTGACTGGCGATATATGGGTCGACTGCAGGATTCCATACATTGTAGTCAATGCCGTTTAGAACCCCTCCGAACTTTTCGCCATGGACGTAGAGGGTGTGCTGCAGTCCGCAGCCCAGGTCCGAATATTTTATCTCCTCGGCATACCGGGGAGAGACCGTTGTGACGAAGTTGGAATAGACAATTCCCCCCTTCATGAGGTTGATGGCGCCGCGGTTGGAGTTGTCTTCAAGCCGGTCCTGATTTATATAGTGGGCAGGATTCAGACCGACCAACCGAAGGGTGTCTTCCCCCGTCACACCTTGATGCTTCAGGTTATGCAAGGTGTAGCAAACCCTGGGGTGTGTCATCCCCATCTGTTCATATATGTCAAACAGGAGCACGGGCGCCAGCCCTGTCTGCCAATCGTGGCAGTGGATGACTTCGGGGTGCTTGTTCGCCTTCAGCATAAACTCCAAGGCTGCTTTGCAAAAAAAGGCAAACCTCTCAGGGTCATCACGATGTCCGTAAAATATTCCCCTGTTAAAGAAGTTTCTGGAAGAGTGTGGTTCAATAAAGAAGCATTTTAGACCATCCACAAAGCCGAAGTAGACATCACAATGAACTTGTTGGTCGTGGCAAGGGACCCAGAGATCACAGTAAGTTTTGCAAAGACCCCAAATATGATCATAACGCATGCAATCGTATTTGGGGAGGATGATCTCCACGGTATTTCCCCGTATTGCGAGTTCACGGGAAAGCCCCTGAACAACGTCTGCCAGGCCACCCACTTTGGCCACAGGTGCGCACTCCGGAGTAATCATTACAACGTACATATGATTTAACCTTTACCCAAGTATGGAATCAATACATTAGCCGCTTCAACGGCAGTCCATTTCGGGGAAGATGTTGTCTTGGCTTTCAATCGTAGATAGCCAGGTTTCGTCTATCATCCGCCCTTCGATTTCACTTCTTATTCTCTCCAGACGCGCAAGGTGCGTCTTCGTCCGTCGAGTTGCATACTCTGCCATGGCGCCCGTCTTGATCATGAAGGCCCAGTCGCTTGCCTGTGCCAGCATCAGTTCCCTTGCGGCCTGCTTAAGCGCTCTGAGCGTCAGGCCCTCGGCCTGACGATGATCAGTTGCCATCTTTTCGAGAACAAGCGCGCCCTGATGCAGGCGGGGATATATCCAATCGTTTTTCTCGTTGAGCCAGGTCTCGTTGAAGCCCTTGTAACCCCAACTGGAAGGACAAGGTGTTGAAACCTGATTGGCCGGGTACTCCTCAAGGTATCCGGAAAGCGTGTTCAGCCGGATCGTTTCTTGCTCCAGATCGATCTTGCGAATCAATCGATTGAGCCATTGCGGCCCTTCAAACCACCAATGGCCGAAGAGTTCGGCATCGAAAGGCGCTACGATGATCGGTTTGCGATCCATGGCCGGCGCCAGATATTCGATCTGTTTTCCCCTCTTGGATATGAAATCCGCCGCGTGGAGTTCGGCTTTGCTCTCCGCCCATTCGGGGACGTATACCTCTTTGTCATCGCTCTTGCCGGTGATGCGGAAATACTTGAAGCCCGTGTCCAATCGAATGCCGTCTTGATGGATATAGGGCCTGACATAATCAAGATCAAGATCGTAGGCGATGTCACGATAGAACTCCCGGTAATCATAATCCCCCGGGTAGCCTTCTATGGAACTCCAAACCTGCTTGGACGATTCAGGGTCCCGCCCAAAAGCCGCTACGCCGGACGGGCAATAGATGGGGGCATAGGCGCCGTACTTCGGTCTGGACTGCGCGCGGGTTATACCGTGGGTCTCTAAGACGGTGTAACGAATGCCCAGATCGCTGAGCAACTCGTCAACTCCGGGATAGTAACCACATTCCGGCAACCAGAAGCCTTTGGGGTTTCTGTCGAATACCTGCTGATAATGTTCGATGCCAACGCGAACCTGCGCCCGGACAGCAGATGGATTGACAGAAAGGAGAGGCAGATATGCGTGCGTGGCCGCGCTGGCCATGATCTCCACCTTTCCCAGTGCTTGCAATCGCTTGAAGGCCTGAACCAGGTTACGATCATAACGATCAATAAATGCTTCCCTGACCTGTAAAAGACGCTTGCGGTACATCAGGGCCAGGGCGTTAAACGCGGGTTGCGCCTTCGTGCGTTCAATCTCTTTCTTGCCCAGCTCTATCAGCCCTTCCAGTCTATCCAGATAACGGGTCTGCAAAAACGGGTCAGCCAGCATCGAGGCGAGAGTGGGAGTGATTGAAAGGGTCAATCGAAAATTGATTTCGTCTTCAACAAGACTCTCCAGCACGAAAAGGAGAGGTATGTAGGTGTCCGTGATAGCTTCGTAGAGCCAGTTTTCTTCCAGGGAATCCACGTATTCGGGATGCCTCACGTAAGGAAGATGTGCGTGAAGCACAAGGGCCAAGTAACCTTTTTCCATTTTCAGCTACCATAAACGGATTTTAAGAGACCGGAAACCAGTTAGGTCTTCCCCTGCGGTGACGAGACGCCACTTACGAACCTGTTTTCACTCATCTCCGTAAGATCGGGGTCCGACCGTTTCGGAGGTTGCGCCTCCCCGGCTTCCGTTCTTGTGTTTGTCTTTCCCGGTTCCACCTGACGGTCATGAAAAAGCCCTTGACTAACGTCGTTCTTGAAAAGACCGCTTTCCCCGCTTTCTGCAACAATCATGTAACGCTCATCGCCTTTGGCGGCCGGCCGGTCACAAGGCGTCTTGACAATGTCCGATCGCGCAAACGAAAAGAAAATGCCGCCTTCGGCCTTCAACCCCAACTCGACAAAGTACGACCTGTCGGGGCTTCGCAGATTTACATACCAGTTATTCAATTGAAGATCGACATAGACGTCGAAAAAGCTGCGGGCATTCCTGCCGGCGAAGACCACGTTGGTGACGTCATAAAACCTCAGGGCAGCCCGAGATCGGCTGTAATCACTGCCGAGGCCCTGTTTTGCCTTCTCAAGTCGGTCTGAGGCGATCTTCCAGTAGACATGCACCAGGTAGGGATCAACAGGCAGTAAAACCACTCTGGTTTCGTCGCAGGAATCGTTCAGTTTCATAGTCTGTTCGTTCTGAAAGTCGCGTTTTTTCTGACACAACACATGTTGCAAAACATAAAACAAAAATGAATTAAACGATACAAAAAACCTAAGCAAAACTCAACTCTCGTCAGGTTCAGTCTTCCTGCACCGAATCCCTTTTGGTGATCAGTACGATGCCTTGCCCCGGTCTGAGTTCGTATGCAAACGGCCTCGGGATGTACTCCATTGGGTATTCCGGAGAGAGGTCAAAAAGCGGCGCCCCTGCTTGCACAAATTCCTGCAGGTTTTCCGCATAGAAATGTTGTCCGTTGACGGCATCCTTGTTGAGAATAAAGAGAGCTTCCTCTTGGGTAGCTGTAGATGCTTTCCACATGAGCATAACATTCGGATTGCCGTGGTTTAAGATCTCAGTCGGGGCTTCCTCCTGAAAAATCGTATGCTCTGCCTTGATGTTGTTCACCTTTTTTAGGAAAGAGGTCAGATCAATGTCTGTTTGTTCCCAATCTTCCGGTCTTGTTCTTACCACGTGGAGTTTCTTGCGAAAACCGAACTCGAACCCCATGGGCATCAGGACGCCTGCTGAAAAGAGCGCCGAAAAGAGATAGCGTTGCTTTAGTCCTTCTGTGTTCCCATGGAGTTCCTCGCAAAGTCTTACTGTATCGTGGCTTTCCGGGAAGCCTATGGAAGGGGCGATGTCTCGCATGAGCGCATATTGCTTCATTAACCAATGGCTTTTGAAATTCCACCACTTGGAGCTGTTGAATATGTAATCAAAACCGGCGCTGGCGGTTTTTCTGGTCTGGTCCGGTTGACATCCGAGTGTCTCTGCAAAAAAGGTCACATCAGGACTCATCTTCCTTGTCTCACTGATGAGTCTTTTCCAAAGGCTCCCTGGGACCTGATACGCTGCGTCACACCGAAACCCCTTGAAACCCAATTCTACCAAAAACCTTACTATGTCTAAAAAAAATCCAAGGAGCCCCTCTTTGTCCCTTGTATTTCTGTGATCGAACCTTGCCAGGTCCTTCCAGATCACCTTTTTCCCGTTTTCGTCACAGAAGGGATGAGCAACACGGCCTTGGGCCTCCCAGACAAACCATTCAGGGTGTGACTCAATCAGATCCGAATCGGAAGAACAGTGGTTGATCACGAGGTCTATCATCAACTTGAGGCCCAGCTTTTCAGCGGTCTTGATCGCATCCTCTAGCTGTTCCTGGGGTCCTTTTTCACTTATCCCGTCAACCAGGAGGGGATTGAAAGCGTAATAATCGGCTATTGAATAAAGGCTGCCCGACCTGCCCGGACGCTGAACGGGATTCACAAAGACCCAGTTGAAGCCCATTTCAGACGCCCTCAGGAAGTGTTTTTCCCATTCTGCAAACTTTCCGGCCAAAAGAGGAAACAAGTTGTATATGATCATCTTTTCCGGTGGTCTCATAATTTCATTCCTTTATGCAATCCTTACTACAAGGCCTCGAGATTTCTCTCTAACGCCTCCAACACAACTTTATGATTTTGATCAAGAATCCAGAGCCAGTAGTGCATACGTTCCGCATTTGTCTTATCCTTCCAGTGATCAAAAAGATAAGAAGCATCACCGAGAGGAAGCCTTCCTTCAGGAGGGTGAATCTCGAGCGTGAAAGAGACCCGTTCGGGACCAAGGAGTGCCAGCGCCAGCGTTATGATTCTTGAAACGCCCGAAGGTCCAAACATCGGGGCAAGAGATCTTCTGTTGTTGTGCTCAAAAGGTATGGAAATTTCGTCCAGGAAACTCAAGTGGTCTGAAATCCCCAAAGGGCTGGTTGAAAGGGGGTGCCCGTCGTGCAAATGGAAATGCAAAGGCTTTGCCAAACCGCCAAGCGCCTGAATTACGTGAAGCACTGCGTCCAATGCAGTCCGAACCGCGCCTTGAACATCCTCGATTACGTCCGGCAGTTCGGCGTCATGGGGCGCGAGAGCGCATATATCCTTGTCCGGATGGTGCCGCAAATAGGCCGCTCTTGCTTGCCGTAACCCGATATGGCCTATATCGATGCAAGCGCTTACACGTTCTAGATCCTCTATCGCCTTAAAGATCTCGATGAAGAGATCGGGTTCCAGCCCAACAGCATATTCAACAAAAAGGTACGGGCATCCTTGCACCTTTTTGGCCGTAGATGCCACCTCCCGCAGTGCAGCCACATAGTCGTCAAAGCGGGTCCTGATTTCGACCTGATCATGAATGACGAATCCAAAGACCCGATCTTTGAATCGTGTCATAAAATCCATGATCAAGTTCCGGCCTTCTTCCTCAAGCACATTTATTGCCCTATCCAAATGAGCCACTGCAGGGGTTTCAGGAGTCGGCCTGAATCTTAATATCCCCTCCAGTTCCATCGGTGTTTGCGCATAGCACTCCGTTCCAAGCCCTGCCTCCCTAAATCGCAGGCCGGCCAGACGCAAAAGGGCATCGTCGCCATCAATCCTTTTCTGAAAAAGCGCCAGAAACGGCGGGAACGAAAATGGGTTATTCTTTCTGCTCAACATCTCTCATTTCTCCCTGCTGGGGCCGGGCTTGTACCAGATAAATCTCATCTGCCAGGACAAGCCCCTCGATATCCTGAGGTCCTCCCAGTGCATCCTCTACAAATCGGCCGATTTTCCCCAGGCGACTCCCTAACCGCCGGCCAAAAATCTCATTTTTCGATAGCTCAACCCTGGAGTAATCTATTGTTTTGTGCACGAGGCTTCCTGAAACATCAGGCCATAGGGCCTGGCTGAAACTCGCAAAGGCCAGCATTCGAACGGCGCCCGTCTGCTTATTGCAACCCATTCGATAGGCAGCGCCGGGGATTTTGCCGCCGGCGAGCGTTTCACCCAACCCCACTGTCAGCTCGACGCAAGCCTCATCTCGTTGATGATCTACCGGATTGACCGTGTGCATGATGAACGAAAGGTCCGGGATAAGCATTTGCTGGATGAGCACGGCCACGTGGGCCCTATCGTGGGGGATGCGAAGCCTTCTTCTGTTCATGGCTGCACGTTCGCTCCACAGGGATGACCAGACTTTGCCGACCCCCTGAGCCACATCAGAAGGCGACACATTGCCGACCGACTCATAAAGCCCTGCCCCTGAAAATCCCTCCAGATCCTCGCAATTGGCGCTGGAACGTACCATGAGCCGCTCATTCTTGGAAAACCTTTCCATCACACCGGACACGATCTCCCGGGGCACCTCAAGCTGCCGGATTATGCCTCGCAGTTTTTCCAGAGCCTCCAAGAAATCGCTCTTTTTAAGTTCATTCAACTGATCGATCAATGCCCGGTACGCTTGTCTAAGGGCCGGCCTGGCAGCAAGCGACGCCTCCATCACGCCAAATGGAATCACAAGTCCCGGAGGTGTGGTAAAGCCTGCCTGCTCCATCTGCGACATCTCTTTGAGCCGTCTTACTCCGTCCGCCTTGCTCCCTCCCGTCTGCAAAGCGACTTGATCAAGGGGAAGCAATGTGAGCGGGGAACTCAATGACACGTCAGGAATCTCAAGGGGTTCCTGCCCGGTCTCTCCTTTTCGGTCGCTTGCGCCTCCATCTTCGAGGTCGGATAAGATCTCCAGGTTTATCCCGGCTGCAGACACATCCAGGATGACCCGCTTGCCGACAAAATGTCGCAGTTCCACAAAGCGCTCTTTATCTTCGGACGCCACAAATACGACTTTTGCTTGTCGGGCTCGAACTGCAAGGTGCGAAAGATAAGGAGTCTCACGGGCCACAATCATGCCGACCACGGCCGTGGGGATTTCTTCATCCCCTTTGACTTCATCCAGGAGCGCCACAATCGATTCGTCAAAAGGATCGATCAAATCATCAAGGCAAAGGGCCTCTGCCACACGGCCCGATACCCTCCCCGGGACGATCGGGTCCCATAAGGGCAACGCCGCAATGGTCCGAATACTCCCTAAGAGAGGGCCCACAAGTTTTGAGAGTTGGAAGACCAGGTGGTTTCGAATATCGGCCTCACAAAAAGCCTTTATGGCCTCCTCGGCCACACCCAGGGCCCGGCCCAACCTTTCGACCTTGTCGGAAAACATGGATAAGATCTTTTTGCAATAGACTTCCGCCAGTCGCCTGCATCGATCAATTGTAGCTTTAAGGCGAATAAGATGGATCCGGTCTCGGGGGTCAAACCCCTGACTCCAAGCAGCCAGCTCGGCTTCTATGGCCTGGCATTCGTTGGCATCAAAGCCGCTGAGGCGCAGATTCTCAATTGTCAGGGCCAGCAGATGAAGCGCCGGCAACCAGGGTAGCTTGTCCTTCAGACCGTCCAAGTGATTGATTACCCGGCTCAAGAGCACAAAGGAAAAATCTTCCAGCCTGATGTCTGCCAGTTGAAGATCTTGTGCCTCGGCGCTGGTGTTTCCTTTCAGCCTGTCCTTTAACTGACTGCGAAGCCTTGTCATAAGCTCGAATGCAGCTTCCAACTCCTCGGGAGAGACCGCTTTTTCTTTGGCATCAAGGAATTCACGTATCAAGTCGGCTTGCCAGGCACGGCTTTTCTGAGACAGCGCCACAAGCTGTTCGTCTAGAGAGCGGGCATTGAAAAACTCCTTGAGATCCTCATGAAATCTCATGAATGCTTCTACGAAAGAAGGTGAATAGTCGGCCCCGGCGGCCGTTATCCTTAAAAGGAGGCCCTCTGAGGTGGCAAGATCCTCAGGACCTGCGCAGCGATGCAATTTGTTTTGCAGCGTATGCTTGATCTCTTGTTTCAGTTCCTTGGGGATATCGTTTCTGTGGGCAATGTCCCGTATGCGCGTAAGCGGCTCCGACCCGGTGAACGCGTTGTCGTAGGAGGGCAGCCACGGATAGATCTTCCTTATGATGAAAACATTTTCCGCCGTGGTGATTTGTGCCAGACGGTCGTGGATGCGCCTGGCCGTCTTTGCATGATGAGACGGGCGGTAGTGCTTCCCATCCTCCCCGGAGGGGATTTGGCCCGTTCCGATGAAACGGAGGTATGTTGCCAGGTATACAAGCTGCTCTGTTCTCAGATCCGATTTGCTGTCAGCCAGACAATCACCGATCCAGGCAAGTCTATCCCTCCAGCTCCGGCATCGTTGATTCGCCTCGGCAATCCTGTCTGCAAAATGGTCCCGGCCGATAACTTTCCTTCCCCCATCGCCGATTATTTCGCGCAGCCTGTCGCGTGCCTCAATGAGCAAGCTGGGTGGTTGGGGCCACTGCTCCAGGATGATTGAGCCCGAAAAACGGCGCTTTCTCATCCTGCCTATAACCGCCATGATGCCAGAGGCATCTTTTCCTGCGGGGCCCGCAAACAGAGGAAGGTGGCTGTCATAGTCTCCGTAGTTTTCGTGCATGTGGATATGAATGATGGGAATCCGGGGATCGAGGAGATCGATAAACCTGATGTAGTCGTTGCGGGTTGCCTCACACAGATTGGCATGTCCAATATCCAGGCACATCCCTACGCGAGCAGCATCCGTCAAGACGAGCTTTGCGAGCTGCGCAAACAGCTCATTGAAGTCCTCCGGTCCGGTGACCGGCATATTCTCTATGGAAAGCTCTATCCCAAGCTTTGCCAGATCTTCTATCAAAGGTGTTATGGCTTGGACATAGGAAGCAATCCCCTCATCCGTATAGAGGTGAATATTTAAAAGCGAAGCGCTAATATCATTTGCGAATTCGATGCTTTTGAGCAAGGCTTGGCGATCTTCCTGTCTCAAGGGGTTTGCCTGCCAAGGCGCATGTACCGAGAGACGTATGTCGTGCTTAAGGGCCGTATCCTTCACGTAATGACGCGTCTCTGCGTCCAGGTCGCTTTCCTCCCAACCCTCGCCTGATTCCTTTTTGTCAGGAAACCACTCAAAGGCATCAAAACCATTGGCAACCGCATACTCAAACGGCTGTGTCACCGTTGATGCCGAGAAGGCGCTCTGATTGCCGATTCGGATGCCGGCTGTTCTATTCACTTTCGATTCCTACCTGGGGGCGTGTCTGCACCACGTAGTACTGTCCGTTTACGTAAGCGCCCTCAATATCTTGCGGAGATCCCAATGCCTTTTCGACTACCGTTCCGATGGAGGAAATGCTAACCAGAAATTCCTTGCGAAATGCATTATCACACACGAGCAACTCCCTGGTGTAATCCAGCAAGACCTTGCGTGGTGGTTCCAACATGACGCTGTCATAAAGGCCTGCACCCGCATAATCGGCCAGGTCTTCTCCGCTGGAATCAGAACGAAATATCAGACCGCTTCCCAAAAGACCCGCGCTTTTGCTCGGGAAGGCCAGGATCTCCGGTTCATCTGCTCCCTTTTTGCATGTGAAGCTGAAAGCCTTCCCGGGATAATTGCCCACCAGTGTCTCTCCAAGCCCCGGGACGACCTCTGCATAGATTTCATCCCTGTTGCCCGTAAGGGGGTTAACCGTGTGGATCACGAAACTATAATCAGCTTCAACCACCTCTTGAACGAGTACTGCCATGAAAAGCGCTTCATGGGGAATCCCTCTTGCCCTGCGGCTCAAATATGCCCTCTCGTTCCACTTTGAGGCCCATACTTTTTTGATACATGTCAACGCATTTTCCCAGTTTACAGGCAAGGCAAAACCCGCCTCCCTCATTACCTTATGAAGAGCAAGGACCAGATCATCCGGCGCCTTGAGGGCCATCACGGTCTTGCGGAGATTCCCGAGCGCCTCATCCCTGGTCTTTTCCGTTGCTTGACTCACCTGCTGCGTCAGCGCCTCGTAACGCTCGCTAACCTCCCTGTTGTCTTTGTGTGCAAGGATTTTTTCAAAAACCCCAAAGGGTAAGGCCACTGAAGTGGGAAGGCCGATCCAACCGGGCAAGTTGCCCTTCAGGCGTTTCAGGTTGTTGGATTTTCCCCCGACATTTGTGCCGTTGAAATCAGAGGCCGACACGGCATAGACAGTGAAAACCGGTTGAGGCATGGATCGATGGGCCTCAAGGGTCGGCCGTACCGGGGCCTTTGTCTCCCCGGAACTCTCTTTAAACACAATGTCACCTGCCCCACTCACCCTCAGGTTAAGCAGGCGGCCCTCGAAAGACTTCAGTTTGGCGATGATCTCCCGGTCGTAGCAGGTGGCGAAAAGCACACGGGCGTTTCTGGCACGAATCGCAACATGCGATACAATGTCTGTGGTATCAGGCGTGATGAGAGCGGTCACCCCTTGGGGGATCTCCTCATCTCCAGCAATCTTATCGGCAACAATCACCGTTTGTTGAGTAAAGTCTTTGCCCTGTACCGAGCGCAAGGCGTCCACTACCTTAAGGCGCCCCATCCCCTGGCCCGGGCTGATCACCTGCCAATTGCCCAGATGGGCGCCGGCGCGCAATATGGGATCGATTTGACGCAAGAGCATGGACAGGGCAAAGGTAGAGCTGCCCCGCACCACCTCTTCGCTGAAGAGAGGGATTGTCCATGAGTCGGCGTGAAAGGCCATGCCGAGAAACTCGGCTTTGGGCTGAAAAAGCCGGTAATACTGGTCGATTATGTTGCCCAGTGCACGGCCGAGACGATCGAGCACCGCTTTTGCTTGAAGTGACCACTCCTTTGAAAAAGAACGTGGCATCTCTCTGAGGCAGTTCCACTCCTGTAAAGTGCATGTGAGTTCGTCATCGCCTTTTGAAATGAGGAGGCTTTCCACCACCATTGCGATCAAATTCACCAGTTCATTGCCGTCTAAACCGGATTGGAGGTTCCGTTCAATGACAATGCGCAGAAAACCCTCCAGAGCAAGATCAAGAAAGAGCAGGTCGCGCACCGTGTCTCCATGGCCTTCCAGTTTGTCTTTCACGCGCTGGCGCGCCTTGATGACCTTTCCAACCAGGTCGCGGACCGGGATCTCGGTATCATCGCGATGCCACCATATGAAATCCATGAGACCGTGCGTTTCTTCATCGAACAGATACCTGGCGGCGTGAATGGCCGTTCCCAGGTCCGTACCGGAATGAAGGGCCTTAAGAATCCCCAGGAAATGCCCAAAATCGTGAATCAATGCCTCCTTCAGGTGGGGGATAAAATCAGGATGAGATGTGATAGGTCGCTCGTAGCTCTCCAGTCGTTCTTTGGTAACACCACCCGCTTCCAGGGTCTTATAAAAGACATCAAGGTCGCCGTCGCATCTGAAGAATTCCAGGTAGGCCTCACAGATCACGACGTCATCCGGTGTGGTATTGTTGTGAAGTTTCTGATGCCATTCCTCCATGAAATGGCCGGAGACCTCTTTGATATGATGGCGATGCATGATGTTTAGAACCTCGTCACGGACCTTCTGTCCTTCGCCACCCCGTCCCATCGTGCTCAGAATAAGGCGTATGATCTCACGCTCTCCTGGTTCGCTGGCGTAGCGGTCAGAAAGCTTAACGGTCAAGCGGTCCTGCGCATGGCTAAGCTCCCTGGGCTGGGTGTTGTAGTTTCGCTGCCAGTCCAATTGTCTGATGGCCGAAAAACGCAGCCACACAAAGATCAGGGCCAGTGCGTCCACGTGGTTCGTGACCATGTCGAGCAGATCATAACAGAGGTTGAAACGGTGCATCAGTGTCCATGAATTGGGGCTCATCTCCTTTTCAATGATCTCGTCGGCAAGACTGGAGACGCGGGGATCGCCTAAGAGCGTGTCGCCTTCCGGAGAGACGACGACAGGGATGAAAAAATTGCGCCCGTTATCTTTTAGCCAGCGGCCGGAGTCAGCCTGTTTGAGCACGAACGAGATGCCCGTGGGGGCATCCTGTTCGCTCATCTCAATATGCAATCGTCTGTCATCCTCATGCTCGACAAAGGTCGTCTCAGCGGCCTTATTCTGGTACACGACCGTTCCGGCAGGGTGGATAGAAGACGGGGGCAAAAGCCATTCATGGCGGGAGTGATTTGACACACCCCAATGCAGGATCAGGGGCCCTGGAATGTCGGTGGTGAGGGTGACATGGTATCGCTCTTTTTCTTTGCTGACGATCACGGCTAACTGATCGTTAGCAAGATGATATACGTGTTTGTAAGAGACCATTTCCTCTTTGGTTTCCTTTCTCAAGGTCTCAATGTTATCATACCTTTTTCATCTGTCTGTATACAATTTCTAGTCTAATCATAATCTTACACATATGCAACAAAAACAAACCTGCGCAGGGAAACGTCAAAGTCTTTCGAGTTTCCCTAAATTAGAAGGAGTTGGGACGTCTTAAATGCGTGCTGTTCTTAAGGCGCAAGCCGCAAATTCGAATATCGATCCGGCGACAATCTCTATGATTTCAATGGACTACCTTCGAGAATGACGGAGCCCTGCAAACCGGGAGGTTCAGATTGAAAAAACCGTGAACTTGTGATATGTGAGTTCACAAAATGAAGGAGGTTTGTGGTGTGGTGAGACTGTATTGCGCTGCGTTACTTCTATGCCTGGCAGGACTTGCGGCCTTTTTCGTATGCTCGGGCGCTGGCGTCTACGCATCGGAAAAGGCATTGCACAATACAAACATAAGAAAAGGAGATGGTACGATGACCATTACAATCACATCCCCGGTATTCGCACATAACCAAGACATTCCAGCGCGTTACACCTGTGACGGTAAAGATATTTCACCTGCGCTGGAGTGGTCCGGCCTGTCTGGAGAAACCAGAAGTGTTGTTCTGATTGTAGATGATCCCGATGCTCCTGACCCTGCCGCGCCCAAAATGACGTGGGTACACTGGGTGCTCTATAACATCCCTCCCGGTGTTTCCGGATTGCCCGAAGCCGTGAAGCCAGGGGACCTTCCCGAGGGCGCCAAAGAAGGGCTTAATGACTGGAAACGTACCGGATACGGGGGTCCCTGCCCGCCAATCGGCCGCCATCGTTACTTTCACAAGCTCTATGCCCTGGATGTTATTCTTCCGGATCTTGGCAGGCCGACCAAAGGCAAGCTCGAAAAGGCAATGGAAGGACACGTTCTCTCCAGGGCGGAGCTAATCGGAACCTACCAACGTTCCCGATAAAAACAATACCATGTGACCGCGGCGCAGTTTACGTGCACTTGATCCGGCCATCAGAAATAAAATTATCCCCAAACTTTGCTTCTCCAAATCTTGACAAAAGAACAGCCATTTGGTAGGGTGCCTTCAACTTACTTATCCATCAACGGCAACCAGAGAGGTTTGAGCGCATGAAAAATTTGCTTTATTGGTCCGCAAAGCAGAGTCTCAGGTATCATGACAAGAGATCTCAAAGGCATGATCGCATATGGAAGATCAGGATCAATGGCAAATCTCATAAACATGTGCTTTATCAACACTTGAAAAAAGAGGAATTTGAAGAAAAGGCAAATGAGTTACGACTGACAAGCTTATCTGAAACTATCCACTAATCGCCTCACATGACCCCCCGACCCTACCCGGCCAAAGGGCTCGTCACAGTCCGATCCGAAAAACATCCGGGAGATATCAGAATGCCTGACAAGAAAGCAGATCTAGCCGGCCCTGGAATTGGCGACTATGACGAACTGGAGAAAATCCTGCCGCAGGATTACAGCTCATTGCTGACTCCGAGGGAAACGCAAAAGGCCGTTTATGCAGCGAAGCAGTACATCGAGGAGAATCTGTGTAAGGAGCTTAATCTGATTCCTGTCACGGTTCCTCTGATTGTTGACGTTGAGAGTGGCCTGAACGACTACCTGGACCGTGATGGCTCACGTGGTCCAGTCCGGTTCCACATTTTAAATGACAATGACAAGAACCCGATTGATGCCGAGGTCGTGCAAGCTGCCACCAAGTGGAAACGCATGGCGCTTAAGCACTTTGGGATGGAAACAGGAGAGGGCCTGCTGACTGATATGCGCGCGGTACGGAAGGACTATTTCCTGGACCATGATCATAGCGCCTATGTGGACCAGTGGGACTGGGAGTTGGCAATAACCGAAAAGCAGCGCAGCCTTGAGTACCTGACTGAAGTGGTTGAGAAACTCTGGAAGGTTCTCAAGGGCGCCGAGATCCATGTTCAGGAGCTGTTTCCCCAACTGAAAACGGACAGGTATCCCGACATGCCCGATAAGCTCACATTCATGCATGCCGAAGATGTCCTTGACGCATACTCCGACCTGCCGCGGAAGCAACGCGAGACAGAGATTGCGAAGGAATGCCAGGCGATCTTCATCTACGGGATTGGCTGGACTCTCAAGGACGGCTATCCGCACGAACTCAGAGCGGCGGACTACGACGACTGGGTGACAGAGACAACGTCTAAAGACGGCAGACCCATGCACGGGATTAACGGTGATATTCTCGTCTGGAACCCGGTGACAATGCGCCGTCATGAGCTGACATCCATGGGCATCCGCGTCAACGCTGAAACGTTGAAGAAGCAGCTTGAAATCACCGGCCAGCTTGACTTCCTGAAGTTTCCCTACCACAAAGCCATCGTAAACAACGAGATCCCTCTCAGTATTGGGGGTGGCATCGGGCAGTCTCGTACCTTCATGCTTCTGTTAAAGAAGGCCCACCTTGGCGAGGTCAGTGTCACCGTATGGCCAAAAGTACTCAAGGACATGTGCAAGAAGAAGAACATCCATATCCTGGAGTGAACAGAGTCGCTTCCCAACGATCCCCGATGCGCAAAAACGGACTGGGAGAAACAATCAACATTAAGGGTAATAAGGAGGCTCTAAATGGCCGATCGAGTTTGTCCGCCGTGGGTTGGGTATTTGCTACTGAACCCTTTGCGGAAACTGCTGGAAAACCCGGAGAAGTTATTGGGCCGGTTCGTTCGACAAGGGATGACCGTGTTGGAACCCGGCTGCGGTATGGGTTATTTCACTTTGCCTTTGGCCCGAATGGTTGGCGCCGGCGGCCGGGTGGTCGCAGTGGAAATCCAGCCTAAGATGCTCTCGGTTCTAAGCCGCAGGGCCCAAAAGGCCGGACTTTCAGAGAGAATAGAGCTTCGTGAGGGTAAAACCGATAGCCTATGCGTGGAGGATCTTTCAGCACAGGTGGATTTTGCGACCGCCCTTCACGTGGTGCACGAAGTGCCGGACCAGGTCTCTTTCTTCACTGAGGTCTGGAATGCCCTGAAGTCCGGGGGCAAACTTTTCGTTGTTGAGCCCAAGCACCATGTCACCCGGGAGGAGATTGAACAGAGCGTGGCCGTTGCTGAAAAGACGGGCTTTGAACTCGAAGCTGCGGTCACCAAGGGGGGTGGACGAAGAGCCTTGTTGACAAAACTCTGAACGTGAAGATTTCTTATCCAAAGGCGATTTGGGCTAAAATGGGTAAAATTTGCGCAAGCGTGAAAGGACATGTTATCCACAATGAAATATTCGCTGCAAGTCCGGGAGAGCAAGGAATCTATGAAAACACTGTCTGGATGATAGGTGTCTGAGTTGGCAAGAGCACCATCACCATTCAGACTGTGAAAGGAACCGGCGTGTGTCAGGGCGATATGAGAAGTGATTCACCCGGACAGGTGAACGAGACAAAGGAAAGGTGGAGAATAACGCCGAATAAAGTTTCAATAGGATTGGGGTGTGAGATTGGAGAAGAGATTTACAGAAGCCGTGGTCGAGGTAGGATTATAATGACTCAATATAAGACATGGCGACAAAGCTTTACCGTTCCTGAGAAAGGATACAAGAGAGTAAGCCTCACCTGCCCGATGTGCCACAGGCCCTTTGAAGTAAAAGTACATAGTAAGTCAAGGGCCCGTCTCAGAAAGCTCTATTTTGCCTCTTGTTTCCTCACAATCGCCGCGGGCGGGATCGTTTTTGGAGTATTTGCCGGGACCGAAAAAGGCCTTATGGCTTATAGTCTGGCGGCGCCCTTCATCTGTTTCACCGTATGGCAGTTATCAAATGCTATTCGCGGAAGATTTGATCCTAGCGATCTCGTCTCTCATGCAGGAGGGAAGATACACAGGATTTTTGATGAACAAAAAATCATATTCCCCGGTAAATGAACGTAAATGACTGCACACTTCGGCGCCGCTGTCTTAGAGTGTATTTTGGGGACGTCTATGATTTTATGCTTTACGTCGGCCGAAGAAGATTATAATGACGAGACATGCCAAGAAAAGCAAGGATAGACGCACCTGGGGCTTTCCATCAGGGCTATAGAGCGCAGGAAGATATTCCGTGAGGACGCTGCTCGAGTCAAGTTTTTGGAATCAAAGCACTGCGCAAAAGTGGCATCCGATTGAAGGGCGATGAAAGAATTCTGGGGGATAGTGAATTTGTTGAAAGCGTCTTAAATGAGAGCAACGAGCGTAGCGAAGGAATGGAAGTTGCGGGCATTGTTGACTAGGTTGAATTACTCTTAGTGCGATAAAAAGGCTGCCTGATCAGAGATGCATTTCATTCTGGATGAACTGGCAATCGGCAACTATGAAGAGGCATTGAGGCCCCCTCCGACGGTTTCAGCTCTGCTCAACGTGGCCATAGAGAAAGACATATATGACACAACCCTGCTCTATCACAAGATTCCCATTGTGGATATGAGGCCCATACCGCCAGAGCAAATGAGGGAAGCCGTAGGTTGGATCACAGAGCACATTGCGCAATACAGGGTCATGGTGTTCTGCAACGCGGGCGTCGGCCGTTCGCCTTCCGTGGCCATCGGCTATCTCTTTTGCATCGCGGGATACGGTTTTGGCGAGGCAGTGGAGTTTGTGGCCAGAAGAAAGTCCGATATCTCCATCCTGCCCAATCTGATCAGAACCGTTGAAGTGGCCAAGAAAGAGCTTGAAAAGGAGGGCGTCCATAGGATTTTGAATTGGTGACTGCGGTTACAGCGTACAACGGTTTAGGGGATATACAGGACGTACATCAGATCATGAGTTTATGTGGGTTATCGGATGATGATAGATATCGAAGACATTAAGCCACCCGATGATTTTAACTGGCGGTTTTGGGTCGATAGGTGGGATCGCATGCAACGACGCTATGTCGTCAAACAGCTCGAGCGAGTCGAGATTATAGTTCGCGTGATCCGAGACACCCAGCGTTCTGTAGTGAACATCCTTGATCTTGGTTGTGGCCCGGGAAGCCTCATGTCATCGATCCTTGAATCCTTCTCCGAGGCGCAGGTGTTCGGGATCGATTTCCAACCCGCCGTCTTGTGGCTGGCAGAAACGAGACTCAAACGATTCGGAGGTCGTTCCCATGCCATCTTGGCGGACTTACGGGACGCTTCGTGGACAAGGGCAATTCAATCACCGTTGGATGCGGTGGTCACGACAATGAGTCTTCATTGGTTCAGTCCAGACCAGCTCTCAATATTGTACCAACAGATCGGCGAGATTATTCGTCCAGAGGGGGTTTTTCTAAACGCTGATCATGTTGGCAGCGACTCCCCAATGATTCAACAGGCGTGGGAAGACCACCGCTCTAGCATGCTAAGCGTGGAAGCGGACCTAGACAGCAATGACTGGGAAGGTTTTTGGCTGAAGTACTCCGAGGCGCTGGATTTGGACATTCGCGAGATCCAGCAGCGAGAGAACGAAGCACGGAAGGGTCATGTCAAGGGCGGTCTTCCCCTGAGCTGGCATTTTGACAGACTTCGTGAAGCCGGTTTCGTTTCAGTTGATTGTTTCTGGCGATGCGACTGTGATGCAATCTACGGAGGCATACGAAGTAGTAAGAAGAGCGAACACTTAAAATGAGAAGCCTAGGGTCGCCATCTTAAATATTGGGAAGGAATGAGGACGCCCTTTAGTTTTTCAGTTTCGGTTTGTTGAAAAAGGACGAAGACAAAAATGGGCCGACCTCAGGATCACCAAGAATTTTCTGTTTCTGGGTACGGCCATGAAATAGTCTTGCCTTGATCCTTCAGAAAGCTTAAAAACAGCTCACAGCCTGTCAGGCTGTTCCTGGGGGTATTCAGCTTGAAGTTGCGCCGATATTGGTGACGCAGATAACCCTAACGTTGCAAAAGTCGAGGATGCCGCAGATCCAAGACGTCGAGGGTGAAGCTGTAGTAGTTTACCGTCCGCCGCAGGAGGGATACCGCATCTCCTTTGTTGGCAAGAGTTCGGCGTCCGCCTCAGGCGGACAGCCTTACCCTGAGCCTGTCGAATGGGCCGCCTTGAATCTGCGGCATCCTCGACTTTTGCAACGTTAGAGTTATCATTGATTTTTCCGTTGAC
>JAFGFW010000119.1 GCA_016930875.1 Deltaproteobacteria bacterium
CGCAGCGCAGGCGCTTGCGCCGCGTGTCATCCCTGCAGCAAGTCGCCGACGCGCCATAGCTTGGGCGACGGTGCGCTGCAGGGTATTTCGGCGAAGGCGAATAAAAAGACCTTATATGCAGGATGCAGTCAGATATCTGACTAGGGCTTCTGTAGTTCGAGGCGGGGGATGGTTAGATATCTATAATGAAATCAGGCGATAAAATGTATAACGTGGCAAGAAATGATAATCCAGCCTAACTGAGCTGGCCCCCCACATGTTGTGCCTTATTCTTCCTTTTGTTGACTCCCATCTAGGCATCCCTTTCTGTTGCGTTAATTTAATACCACCTGCTCGTAATGCTCTTAAATTTTTGGAAAAAATGTCGTTTTTGGGTTGACTTTTCATTTCCGATAGCATAGAGAGCAAATTGGCTTGATGTCACTGGAGGACATCAAGCATCCATCCGCCATTGTTTGACTACGCACCATTTGAGGTCCAAGGGTGAAAGGGGGTTTATCATGCCGGCCACATTTAAGAGCGTATCGGTCGTATTACTATTTTTGCTTATTGCTGTTCCTGCCAACGCAGCAACTGTCGTTTTTCAAGCTGGTCTGATTGATAATTTCGCAGCACCTGCCGACCCGGCAATACCAGACCCTCAGGTTCTCAGTGTTATGGGGGATCCAGCACACCAGGATTTTGATTTAATACCTGGCATAGACGGTGACTATGATACTAAGGTTATGCATACGTTTACCAGTTTACCAGACGATATTATTGGGGGGTCTCTTGAGGTTAGTGTTAAGGCGGGCACCCAAGACGCAGTTCAATATAGTTTATCTACAGACAACATAACGCTGTTAACATTTGATCGAACCAACACGTCTGATTTTGCAGTATTCGGTAGGCGTTTCGGACCATATGAAGTTGGAGACTGTGGTTCTACTGATCAAACACCAGATCCAGGGCTCCTACAGAGTACTAAATGGTCTCCTGGTGATTTTAGTATTTTTACGTTAGATTTGTCTGAATTACCACTTGTTGACGGTGGAACCATGAACATCATACCATTCATCAACCAATTTGGATTTCTCAATGTTGATGTTGATGATGAAACCGGTGTAGATTACATGTTGTTAACTCTTGAAACGGCGCAAATCCCCATCCCAGGCGCAGTCTGGCTCCTTGGCTCTGGCCTTGTTGGTCTTGCCGCCATCAGAAAGAAGCTCAAGAAGTAACGCTATTCAATTGTCAAAGGGTACGGGCAGGGCTTTGGTCCTGCCTTTTTTCCCACATGTAGTGGTCGTGGTTTTTAGTCCAAAAGTGTCGATCACTGCAATCACACCGCATTCCAGAAAGAGTCTAGATTCCACCATTCTGCGACCAGAGGATCAGGATTCTCCGGGTATAACTCTCATCTGTAGATTTTCACTCAAAGAACCGCTTTCCCGGCTACTTCTGTCATATCAGTGTCTCACCCCGTCAATTGAGCCTTTCGATTGCGACGAGTCATTTTGGACACCTGGCCTCTTATGGCGTTTATCAACCGCCGAGACAAATTCCATAGGTGGACAACAATACAATTTAAGATGCTTGAGTGCTATGTCGATATATGATATTTCCTACCATGATCAAAGACTTCGCTGACAAGGTCACTGCAGAGTCACCCATGAATTTATTATAGAATGGATCAAATATGATGCTTACACCACGGGTCATTCTATGTCAGGTCCTTTTTTCAGTCATGATCTATGCGGCCAGCAAATTCGGTAAGAAACCCATGGTCGTTACAACGGTTGTTCTTCTTCTCATCACATTGGTCCATCTGTTCTCCCCGGCATTGCTGATTCTACAAACAAGCGTAATTCTTGCCACGGCTGCCGTTTGTTATCACAGAATCAGAGAACGAGAAGTGGACGAAATCGTCACTGCCTTTCGAAACATCCTTGATCACCTGACTGGGAAGTAGGCACGGAGGAGACAGGAGTTCCAGCGTTCAAAAGAGCTCTGCATTACCCCTTGTGACCCAAAGGCATAATGAGGAGTGGTTCATGGGACCGAGGTATTTTCGTGATCCGAATCACGTCTTCATCATTAAAGGCTCCCACTATCCCTGCCCCCAAATTCAGGGCCTCTGCCTGGAGAAAGATGTTCTGGCCGATGTGGCCTGCCTCAATCATGGCGTATCTCATACCCCGTTGGCCATACTTGACAGTGATCCGGTAGTAGTCTGCGGTGACGACAAAATTCAACGGCGCTTGGGCCATCCACATCTGCGATAGTGATGCCTTAGCCACTGCCTGTCTGAGATCTCCTTCCGACACCAAGAAAACGGCATGATCCGAGGGCTTATAATGATAGATCCCTGCTTTGAGCCCTTTTTTGACCCCTTCTATGCCATCTGTTCCCACAACGGCATATATGTCCATGGGATACAAGGCCCCTGCCGAAGGAGCGGCCCTCTTTAAACCCCTGTCACCGGTAATTCCCTGAGCGGCCCACAGGAGTTGAGAGAATTGTTCAAGAGTCAGGGGTTTTGACGTGAAAGATCTAATGGTTCTGCGATTATTAATCGTTCTTTGCAGGGAAATCCTTCCTTCTATTATCGGTTCCGGCAATTTCACGGAGACCTCCTTGTGGAACTTACCGCCGAGCATCTTGGCTCTGGCGCTACTGAAGGGACAAATGGCCGTGAAAGACAACGTCATCAACCACCCTGCCAGTCGGCTCAGGACCTCTCTTCGTGGCAATTGGACAGGCATATTCCCCTGCTTAAAGGGATTTTAGGGCCTGGTCCGCATCCGGGACGTTGAACACATATATTGCCGTTTCCGCGTCCGGGGCTCCAGAGCCATAGACATAGTTGATATTTACGTCGGCAGCCCCGAGTTTTTTGGAGATATCAGCCAGCATACCCGGTCTGTTTTGCAGTCTCATGACAAGAACATCTGAGGTGTTTACCCAGTATCCGGCTTGGTTCAGGGCATCCAAGGCCTTGTCGGTCTGATCTACCATCACCCGTATGAGCGAGTATTGTGTTGCCTCCTTGATCACTGAGCCATAACTTGCTGCAGAGGCAGTTCTCTTGATTGCTTTTCCGCGGGCCTCAAACATTTCCTGTATGTAGTCAGCAGCATTTTGGATAAACATGGCCAGGATGTTGACATCCGACGCTGCCATCAATTCCGCAAATCGACCAAGTTCGCCCGGGACATTTCTCAAGAACACCGAGAGCTGGATTTCTTTTCGCATCTGTGTTTCCTATCCTTTCTGCGAGAGTAACAGTTCAGAGGTTCAAGGGCTCAGGGTTCACCGAAAATCTGAACGCTGAACCCGTGAACGCCTAGCTGTGAGAAAAAGTTAATATCTAACCGCCAGACGAAAAGAACGCAGACTATGGAGCGCTCACTTTAATGAGTTCCAATTTCCCAACGCTCTTAAGGATCTTCCTGGCCAGTTTTTGCATGTGTTCCGTCACATCCGAGACAAAAAACTGATGCCCCCCCTTTTTTTCCAGGGTGCTTGCAATGGGCGTATTGTCGAGTAGGAAGTCTTTGACCGAACGAGATAACTCCTCTGAAGAGTCAATAATCTTCACTCGCTTGCCGATTTTTGCCTGTATGATTTCTTTTAGAAGGGGATAGTGCGTACAGCCCAGGATCAGCACGTCAATCTGCTTGACCTTAAGAGGGTGCAAGTATTTCTTGACGATTCGCCTGGTCTCTCCCTTTTTCAGCCACCCTTCCTCCACCAGGGGCACAAGCAGGGGGCATGCAGCGGCATAAACCTCCATGTCCGGGCGCAAGGCCCTGATCTTATCCTGATACACGCCGCTATTAACCGTTGCCCTCGTTCCAATGACTCCGACCCGCCGTCCTTTTTGGTGGGAGACCGCCTTGTGGACCGCAGGGGATATGACCTCAAAAATAGGAACGTCGAAGCGTTCCCTCAAGGCATCCGTGGCAACGCTGGATGCAGTGTTACAACCTACCACGAGGATACGGGCGCCCCTGTCGAGGAGCATTTCTGCATCCTCGATAGCGTATTGAATGACGGTATGAGGGCTTTTCGTGCCGTAGGGCGTACGGGCAGTGTCACCGAAATACAAAATATCATATTCCGGAAGGCACTGCCTCAGAGCCCTGACCACTGTAAGACCACCAATGCCGGAATCAAATACACCGATCAAGCGAGTGTCTCCTTTACTGAAGCTGAAAGCTCAAAGCTGAAATCAATTAGGAAATATTCCATCATACTTTGAGCCTTGAGCTTTCATACTCTGCCAGTACTTGCTTCACACAGTTGATAAGATCTTCCAGGGTGACATCTGTGCGAATGCCTGGACACATCGACCCCATAGCATGCCAGTTTGTGGGATCTACCAGGATGCTTTGAATGAAGGGCCAGAGCTTACACATGCGAGGTTTGACTTCGTGAATCGTGCAGACTTCCTTCCAGAAGACACAGTAGCCTGACTCGGAGACCCTGATCAAAGGCCGCCCCCCGGACCACTGGCAATAATCTTTGAGAAAGGACTCTGGCTCTATATGCAGATATTGGGAAATGGCTTTGATTTCTTGTTCATTTACAAAGGCGCCACCGTAGCCCTTGCAACATTCGCCACACATTTGACACTCAAAGAAGTCCGAAGGCTTAGCCAACTTGAAGATCCTGCCTCCTTTCCATGGCTCGCTTTATGGTGACGTCGTCCAGATACTTCAAGTCACTTCCCATGGGAACACCTGAGGCTATTCGTGTCACGCGCACAGGGTATGCCTTGAGGAGTTCATTCAAGTATGACGCAGTGGACTCACCTTCCACATTTGTATTGGTGGCAAGGATGAGTTCTTGTATTTCGCCTTGCGCAACCCGCGCAGCAAGTTCCTTGATTTTCAGGTCATTTGGTCCGATGCCGTTCATCGGAGACAGGGCGCCATGGAGCACATGGTAGAGGCCCCTAAAGGCCCCTGTCTTTTCAACTGCCACTAAGTCGCTGGGCTGTTCAACGACGCACACAATTGAATGATCCCGATTCGGATTTACGCAAAGCGAGCAAGGATCCGTATCTGCAAGGCCAAAGCACTTGGAGCAAAGCCTTACCTTGTCCTTGACTTCAAGGATGCTTTGTGACAGCCCTTTGGCCTCCTCATGGCGTGATCGCAGGATATGGAGAGCAAGACGGGTGGCAGTCTTTTCGCCAATACCAGGAAGTCTTGAGAGATGTTTGATCAGCCGGACAAGGGATGGTGGATAAAACTCCATGTGTTACCAGACCTTACGTAAGACCAGGAACCTTAAAGCCGCCGGTCAACTTCGTCATTTCTTCAGATACCATGTCTTGGGCTTTTTTCAAGGCATCATTGACCCCGGCTACAATCAGATCCTCAAGCATTTGCACATCATCGGAATCCACAACCTCAGGGTCGATCTTGATGGATACCAGTTGCTGTTTGCCATTGGCAGTGACTCTTACCATGCCGCCACCGACTGATGTCTCAACTGTTTTGTCAGCCATCTCCTCCTGGAGTTTGAAGATTTGGGACTGGAGTTTTTGTGCTTGCTTTAACATATTGCCCATACCTTTTGCCATTTTTCCCCCCGTTACAAAATTTTTACATCCACGACCCTGCCCTGAAAGACCTCCAGGGCATCTGTCACAACAGGATGACTCAGAGCTTCCTTCTTTTGGCGTTTTGTTCTGTCAGTTTCCTTGTCTTTGAGCTGGTTGTTTTGGGGTATCCTGTCTCTTGCCTCCTCAATCTTGATCATCATGTTCCGATTAAAGAACTGGCTGCAGACTTCCTGGATAGTGGCGATGCTCTTTTCGTCACGGAGTCGTGCCAGATAAAAGGAGTTTCCTCGCACTGTGATTTCCAGGAAATCTTCACCAACCCTGGTCAACATAGCCTTTTCAAAGCTGGGAACCAGAGACTGGCACCGTTCATTGAAGATGGAAAGCAGTTGTTGCCAGGTCTGTTCAAGGTTTTCAGAATATCGTGGCGTTACATCTCCGTGTTCTATCTTACCCGAAATCCCGACACTCTCCTGCTTGGGTGTTTGAACTGACTCCTTTTGCTCAAACGGAGCGTAGCTTTCTCCCAGCCTTTTGGCGACTCGGTCGAGCTTATCTATTATTTGATCAAGGGAGAAGACATTCTTGAATTGGGCAAGTTTGATGAAAAGCGCCTCCAAGGCCAGTTTCGGCTGGGCTGAAAGCCTGATGCCGACCTCTGCTTCGAACAACATGGCAAAGATCTGGTTAACCGACTCCAAAGAGACGTCTTTCACCTGTTGTTTCATGAGTGACATTTCATGCGCAGGGGCATCGACCAGAGGATGCCGGCCATCGCCCATCTTGACTACGAGTAGGTGCCTGAAATGTTCCAGCATCTGCATGTAGACACGCTTCAGGTCGTGGCCATGATTGTAAAGCTCGTCAAGTAAATTAAGGGCCACTGGCACATCGCCCGCGAGCAAGGCGGCCGAGAGATCAAAAAGCGCCTTTCGGTCTATGGCGCCCAGACTGTCCAATATCTCGATGTCGCTAACCTCGCTGCCCGAATAGGCCATGACCTGATCAAGAAGGCTTAAGGCGTCACGCATACTTCCGCCGGCCTCACGGGTTAGGAGACGAAGGCCATCCTTGCTGATTTTAAATGACAAGTCTCTACAGAGACGCTCCAGGTATTTTACGATTTCTTCAAGAGACAGGCGCCTGAAGTTATGCCTCTGGCATCGCGAGAGGATAGTGATGGGGATTTTGTGGGCTTCGGTGGTTGCAAAGAAAAAAAGGACGTGGGAGGGCGGCTCCTCCAGAGTCTTAAGAAGGGCGTTAAATGCCGGGGCCGTGAGCATGTGGACTTCATCGATAATGTAGATCTTGAATCGACCACGACTGGGCATGTATTTAATGTTGTCTCGGAGCTCGCGAATCTCATCGATTCCCCGATTAGAGGCGCCGTCAATCTCAAACACGTCAAGGGCCACACCCTCGGTGATTTCCTTGCAGGACTGGCAGACGTTGCATGGAGATGGTGTGGGGCCGCGGTCACAGTTCATGGCCTTAGCCATAATCCGTGCAACAGAGGTCTTGCCCACACCCCTGGGGCCGGCAAACAAAAGGGCATGGGCTACCCTGTCAGATCTGATAGCGTTTTCGAGTGTTTGCGTAACGTGATCTTGGCCGACTACCTCTTCAAAGGACTGTGGCCGATATCTTCGTGCGAGTACCAGATAGGACATATTTCAGTTTAAGTTTTTCAAAGAGATTTTGTAAGCATTCGCAAGTTCAACGGTTCAGGGTTGACCCTGAACCCTGAACCCGTGAACGGTTAACGTGGCGGAGAGAGAGGGATTCGAACCCTCGGTACCGCTTTTGGCAGTACACACGATTTCCAGTCGTGCTCCTTCAGCCAGCTCGGACATCTCTCCGGGACTAAGGGCTCGCTCAAAAATAACTTCACATTTTGATGCGCCGATCCCTCCCGCCTGGCTGCGTTGCTCGTCGGTTAAATAGCTTGCTATTCGCCCTCCTCGCGTCTTGCCATGCGTGCGCCTCGACTCCTGAAAATGTAAA
>JAFGFW010000120.1 GCA_016930875.1 Deltaproteobacteria bacterium
GAATACCCCGCAGCGCACCGTCGCCCAAGCTGCCGACTTCGCCAGAGCGGCTGCGACGGCTGAAATGGCGCGTCGGCGACTTGCTGCGGGGAGCTTCATTCCTTCACGTAGACGTGGAAACTGAGTGATTTACAAATAGTCAGATTAATTGTATATTTTGGTCAATTTGAAAAAAGCTTAAGAGTTTCACTTTAAGGAGATCAACAAGAACAAAGAACAAAATTCGCAGGGGGAAAAGAATGACAAAAAGCGATGAAAAAACTCAAGGGCACCGATTCAGTAAAGACTTCCTGACCGGATGCCTTGCCATTATCCTAATACTGGCAATCGTATTTGTCTTGGTGCCACTTCTGATTCTGGCCTTGAAGGTAAGTATTTTCATCGCTATTCCCGTAGGACTTGTTCTGGCTTTGGTTGTACTGACAGCTTTTTTTGGCCGGATTATAAACCTTCTTCGAAGAAAGTGGTGACGTATTGCAAATTTGCCGGAAGGTCGTTATGACTGGTATAGGGCAGCCACATGATTAGTGTGGAGAATCTCACAAAAAGTTACGGCACTCAAGTTCTCTTTGAACGGATTAGCCTTAAGATTAATCCCCGCGAACGCGTTGGGCTCGTTGGACGAAACGGCCACGGAAAAACGACCCTGTTTCGACTAATTGTCGGAGACGAGCGTCCTGATTCAGGAGCTATTACAATACCCAAACACCATCGCATTGGTTACGTTCGGCAGCGCCTTGAATTCACGGAAGATACGGTCTTGAAAGAAGGGATGAAGGGACTTCCGGAAGAAGAGCGAGATCACCACTGGAAGGTTGAAAAAATTCTTGCAGGACTCGGCTTTTCCCCTAATGACCTGTCCCGCCACCCGGAAGAGTTTTCCGGTGGATATCAGGTCCGTCTGAATCTCGCCAAGGTACTTGTCTCTGAACCGGATTTGCTGCTTTTGGATGAGCCAACGAACTACCTCGACATTACTTCAATCCGGTGGGTTGAGCATTTTTTGTTGAGCTGGCCTCGCGAACTCATCCTTATTACCCACGACAGGGGGTTCATGGACAAAGTCGTCACGCACACCATGGCAATCCACCGCAAAAAGGTCCGCAAAGTTGAGGGAAACACAGAAAAGCTCTACGCTCAGATCGCCCAACAGGAGGAAATATACGAAAAAACTCGAATCAACGACGATCGTCGCCGAAAAAAGATCGAGGAATTCATAAGCCGGTTCAGAGCCAAGGCCAGACTCGCCAATCTAGTGCAGTCCAGGATCAAAACCCTTGAGAAAAAGGAAAAGCTGGGGAGGCTTGAACGGATCGAAACACTCGATTTCTCCTTCCGGAGCAGACCTTATAGGGGAAAATACGTGATGAGTGCCCGAGATGTTTCGTTTTCGTACGATCCCAAGGTGCCGCTCATCAGAAATTTCAATATTACCATAGGGGCCCGCGACAGGGTCTGCGTAATCGGCAGGAACGGCAAGGGCAAAACCACTCTCCTTAGACTACTCGCGGCAGATCTGAAACCTGATGCCGGTGAGATTGTCTCCAATCCTGGCGTAACAAGAGGGTTCTTTGAGCAGACCAATATCGCAAGCCTTAACGAGGCTAGAACGGTGGAGGAAGAAATTTTTCATTCCCATCCCGATGTGGACAGGCAATTGGCCCGCAACATTGGTGGTGCAATGATGTTTGAAGGCGACGCTGCTCTAAAGAAAATAGCAGTCCTGTCAGGGGGAGAAAAGGCCAGGGTGATGCTGGGCAAAATCCTTGCAGCGCCTGTCAACCTCCTACTGCTTGACGAGCCGACAAATCACCTGGACATGTTTTCCTGTGACTCTCTACTGGCGGCTATCGCCAGCTTTGAAGGAACAGTTGTGATGGTTACCCACAACGAAATGTTTCTCGACGCCCTTGCAGATCGGCTTATTGTATTCCAGCATGACGAGGTCTGTGTGTTTGAGGGAGGCTATCAACGGTTTCTGGAAAAAGGCGGTTGGGAAAATGAAGTAGAAGTCCGAAGACTGGTGGAGCCTGACACTGAAAAAGATGCCGACAAGGAAGGGCCGTCTGCCAAGTTGACAAAAAAAGAGGTTAGGCGGAGACGCTCTGAGATTATAACCGAACGAGGCAAGGTGCTGAAACCCATCAAAGAGCGTATTGCCCGGGTGGAACATGAAATTGAATCGCGCGAGCGGGAACTCAATGAACTCAGCCAGACCATGCTGGAAGCATCCCAGGCTCATGACGGCGAAAGGATAGCAATAGTCTCTCAGTCTATTCACAAATGCCAACCTGCCATTGACAAGCTCTTTTATGAATTGGAAGAGATCACCAGCCTTTTTGAACAACGGAGCACTATGTATGAGAAGAGATTGGCAGAACTGGAATAGACGCGCTACGCTGCAAAAAAGCGTTCACCAGGACGACCACGGTTCATGCAGCATTTTGTAGGACTGCGGGCATGCAAGTCGGCCGCCGTTGGCGTTTTCTGAGCCGTATGTTCCGGGGAGTGATCTCGACCAGCTCATCGTCGTTGATGTAGGAAATACATTCTTCCAGCCCCATGATCAACGGTGGCGTGAGAATAACGTTTTCATCGGATCCTGCTGCGCGCATGTTGGTGAGCTTCTTTCCTTTGGCGGGGTTCACCACCAGGTCCCTGTCTCGGCTGTGCTCACCGATAATCTGTCCTTCATAGACCTCAACGCCCGGCCCGTGAAAGAGCTTGCCTCGGGCCTGCAGGTTGAACAGGGCATAGGCCACGGTCATGCAGGTAGACTTTGAGATCAGGACGCCGTTTCTTCGATGGCGGATTTCGCCGGCGTGTGGGCCGTATTCCAGAAAAACATAATTCATAACGCCCATGCCCCTGGTGCTGGACATGAACTCAGACCGGTAGCCGATAAGGCCCCGGGTAGGTATTTTGTACCTGAGGCGCGCCCGGCCCCTTCCTTTTTGCATATCGATGAGCCTGCCCTTGCGCAAACCGAGCCCTTCCATTGTCGTGCCCATGTACTCCTCGTCGACGTCAATGGTCAGCTCCTCATAGGGCTCCAGGGTCTTATCACCTTGCTGCTTCAACACAACCTGGGGGCAAGAGACCTGAAATTCGTAACCCTCTCTTCGCATCTTCTCAATCAAGATGGCCAGATGCAGTTCCCCACGACCCGACACCTTAAAGCCCACGTCTTCGCCCAACTCTTCTACTACCAATGCGACATCCGCCAGAGTTTCCCGATGCAAACGATCGGCAAGATGGCGGGATGTCACGAAGGTTCCTTCCGTCCCCGCAAAGGGTGAATCATTGGGGAGGATATTTACCGAAATCGTTGGCGGATCAATGGAAATCGGCGAGCACGGGCAGGGGTTATCCGGGACCGTATAGGTGTCGCCGATTGCGACGGAGTCCATTCCGGCAACGGCAACAATCTCGCCCACACCGGCATGGGCTGTCGGTACTTTGCGGTTGCCCTCAAATCGATACACCTGGGAAATGACGGCAGACAGAAGCGCGCCTCTCTGATCCGCCACGACAACAGCCTGACCGACATTGAGATCGCCTGAAGTGATTTTACCGATGCCGAGGCGACCCAGAAAGGGTGAATAGTCGATGGAGCTTACTCGCAGCTGCAGGGGGCCTGCCGGATCGCCCGACGGGGGCGGCACGTGAGAAATGATGGTCTCCATAAGGGGCGCCATGGACGAGCCCTCTTCCCATGTCTCCGTAACGGCGTAACCGTCTTTTGCAGAGGCATAGATGACCGCAAAATCGAGGATATCATCAGGGGCGTCCAGTTTCACAAAGAGGTCAAACACGTGATCCACAACCCAGTCCGCCCGGGCGTTTGGTTTGTCGATCTTGTTGATCACCACTATGACGGGTAGCCCTATGGCAAGGGCTTTCTTGAGCACAAAGTAGGTCTGGGGCATTGGGCCTTCCTGGGCGTCAACGAGCAGCAACGCACCATCGGCCATATTCAGAACCCGCTCGACCTGACCGCCGAAATCGGCATGGCCGGGCGTGTCGATGATGTTGATCCAATACCCGTCATGTGCAAAGGACCCGTTCTTTGAGGATATCGTGATGCCTCGCTCCCGCTCCAGATCCATTGAATCCATGAGTCGCTCATCAACCTGCTGATTATCGCGAAACATACCGCTCTGTTTGAACAGTTGGTCCACCAGGGTGGTTTTTCCATGATCGACATGGGCGATGATGGCGACGTTTCGAATCTTGTCTTGCTGGATGTTCTTTTGTGTCATGTTGATTATCCCTTACGAACCACTCGGTGGCGTATCTCAAATCTAAAGTCTTGCTAAACATGAAAGCGGATGTTCATGACGTCCCCGTCCCGGACTATGTAATCCTTTCCTTCCAAGTGGAAGTGGCCATCTTCGCGAACACCCTTTTCAGATCCGCATTGCATCAAATCATCACAGGAGAAACATTCGGCCCGGATGAATCCACGGGCCAGATCGGTGTGAATGGTTTCGGCCGCCTTTACAGCGGTGTTTCCATGGACAATGTTCCATGCCCGCACTTCATCGGAGCCCACCGTGAAAAAGCTGATATAGCCCAGGGTCTTATAGGCCAGGCAGGTTAAACGTTGCCGCGCCGATTCCTGAGTACCCATATCCTCCATGAAGAGCTTAACGTCGTCCTCATCCGTCAGGCGGGCCAATTCCATCTCAAATGTCCCTGCAAATTCTATCACACTGTTTTGCTTTTCGATTTCCCTAAGGATATCCTGATTATTTCCGAAAAGCGTTTCGTCGGAGTTCAGAATAATCATGAACGGCTTTTGCGTTAGGAACTGAAATCCACGGATAATTTTTTCCTGGTCGCCGTCCAGGTCGAGATCCCTGATCCATCCATCGTTGCTCACATGCGCTACAATGTCTCGTAGGGTCTTTTCTTCCATTTCAAGAATGTTGGTTTTTTTACCCCTTTTGTAGGCCTTTTCAATCCGTTCCAGTCGATTTTCAGCAACAATCATGTCGGAAATCAACAACTCATCTTTGATAGTTGCAATATCTTCCAGAGGTGCTGGAGGATCGCCGGCGGCATCCGGAAAGTTGCGTACCACCAAGGCCAATGCGTCCGAGTTCTTCATGAGAGCCAGGGATGTGCTGGAAAAGAGGCCATCTTTTACAGAACCCTGGCTCAGACCCACAAAATCAGTCAATTCAATGGTGGCATGAACGGTTTTTTTGGGGTTGTACATTTTCGAAAGGGAGGTGATCCTGTCATCGATCACATCGACAACCGCCAGGTTCGGCTTCGCCTTGCAATCGGTATAGGCGGTGACCGTTGCATCGGCCCTTGTCAGGGCATTAAAAACCGTTGTTTTTCCCGAATTCGGCAAACCAATTAATCCGATTTTCATCAATTTTTCCCTATTCTCTTTCCTTTTTTGCAGAAGCAATGCTGGCGGGACTCGGCAAACATCATGCCACGGGAGGCGTGGTTGTTTTTCGAAAGTGGGGCTGCTGCATGTTAGGCACGGTGATCATGTGGTGCAACGCATCCAAAAAATGGGCCACCCCAATACATTCTGGAGTGGCCCTTAACCACAGTGTCTCAAGGTAAGCGCCCATTCGTCCGTTTGGCACCGCAAATATAAAAACTCTATAGTTTAAATACGTCGAATCATTTTGTCAAATATTAAAATTGATGAAGTCGTAAAAAGTCGTCAATCCGGACTTCGACGAGCTCAGTCGAGTCGTGAAAACCAGAGTCCAGAGCCTTTGTAACTAGCTGAATAAACTGGATTCCGGCACCTGCCCCGGACCACGATCCGGGTTCGCCGGAATGACAGTCCGCCGGAGGCGGATTTCGACTTTTTACGGTTTTATCAACATTATGAAAATCAAAAGAAAGGGAAAACAGAAAGCAGAACTTCTTATGACAAGAACAGGGGCCCCTACTGTTTTCTGGTCCATTTTGGTCTCCCCTCCTTGATTCTCAGGAGTTCATGGTAGGCCTCGGTGAGTTGGACAAAGGCTTCGTTGGTCCCCCCCGTGTCTGGATGCATTTTTTTGGCCACACGGCGATAAAGGCGGAGCAGCCCGCGTTTGGTCATGGTTTTAAGGGCGTCCTTTTTGACGCCAAATATAGCGCTTGCCTCCTCAAGACTCACGGACCGTTTGTTTGGCGGCGCCCTCCACGCCCTCCTGGCATCGATGAAATCCCTTATATAGTCTTCCAAAAAACTGTCCGGCGCATAGTCGTGATCAAAAAACATGATCACGTATCGAATCAGATGTTCGTGCAGGCACGCACGTTTTTTGTTTCTGCTACAGAAAGAGGCATCTTCATCCAGTCGGCAAATCTCTTCCAGAAAGTGTTTCTCCATCTTGTCTTGGTCTAATCCCTGAGGGACTTGTCTCGCCCAACTTTCCGTGAAAAACCGCTCCAGGTCAAAGATGGCGAAGGTGTAGTTTTTGGGTTCCGATGGGTTGAGGCAACGCTCCATGTTCAAAAAACGCTGTTCGATCTCATCCCGTGATTTTTCAAAGGCCCATCTGTAAAGGGCGACAGGCATGCGATAGATGCTGTTGTGTTCCACGCCTCCGAACCGGAAATAATGGACACGTCGTTTGTCAAAATCACTGACCTGCGCACGAATTACGTCGTCCTGCTTGGGCTTCTCACGCACCTTTTTTCGTCTGGCCCTGGCTTTTTCCTTAAGGGCGTCCACAAGCCGTCTGATTCTGGGGTTGAGAAAAGGCCAGAATATATCTTCCAGATCATCCTGGTTCGCCCTCACCCCCAGGTCGGACAGCCTATCTTCCACAACGTCGTCAATGTAAAAGGCATTTCCTCCAGGGTAGATGATATAACTGGCAGGGTTCGTACCGAGACAAAAAAGATCGCGGCTCCTGAAGAAACAGCCGTCTTTGACAGATTCCCTGATGAAATAATGCGTCTGTTTCCCTATTTTTTGTTCAGCCAGATACAAGAAAAGGCCTCCGCTGCCAAATCAAAACAAAATTAAATCCTTAAGATTCTGTTGATCCTGTCCAAAGACTAAATATTATGATTCGATATGGCCCCTTTTAGGGGCCTTCCTTATACCACCTGTTTTACGGGTGGTAATTGATTGGGTCCGTGCTTTTTCATTCTTATTGTAAGAACGTAAGAGAAATCCGTCAAACAAAATCATCCATCGGCCAATCTGCATCGGAGATGATGCATATGATGACGCCATTACGATTTTGAAAAAAACATGCTTCTCTGGTAGTTTTTTTCATAGCTGACCTGTTTTAGAGTACCTGCCAAATTGACGGCGTCTTTGAAAAGCCGTACCCGTTAGGGTTCATGCTTTGGTTGTGGTGCTTTAGGGACGTCTATGATTTTATGCTTTACGTTGGCCGAAGAAGAGAATAATAAGGACGCATGCCAACAAAAGCAAGGATAGACGCACCTGGGGCTTTCCATCATATCATGATCAGGGCTATAGAGCGCGGCAAGATATTCCGTGAGGACGCTGATCGAGTCAACTTTTTGGATCGGCTTGGGACCATCGTCCTCGATACACAAACCCAATGCTTTGCTTGGGCATTGATTCCTAATAAGGAATTGCCGAAGGCAAGAGGCCTGATCTTACAGGTGGCGGTCTGATAAGGAGTCTGGGGGGTTGGCGCGGAATCAAAGCATTGCGGAAAAGGGGCATCCGGTTGAAAGGCGATGAAAGGATTCTGGGGGATAGTGAATTTGTTGAAAGCGTCTTAAATGAGAGCAACGAGCGTTTGGAA
>JAFGFW010000121.1 GCA_016930875.1 Deltaproteobacteria bacterium
AGGACAAAAACCAAGAATAACATATGGTTGAGCATTCATGATGCATTGTTCACAAATCCACCGAGAGTGACATCGATGAAAAGCGAAAAACCTGCCATGTTGTTTACCCTTGGGGAAAGCCGATGATACCGCATCTCCTGCGTTGCCTGGCCGCCGTACATTACTATGGCAGGCGGGTCAAGGGTTCGCGGTAAACTACTACAGCTTCACCCTGAGACTGTCGAATGGGACGTCTTGGATCTGCGGCATCCTCGACTTTTGCAACGTTAGGGTTCTGTCAGCTCCATTGAGGATTTAGGCGGCGCGCAGCGCCGACTGACACTCGATGGCGGAGCAGCTCGCGCCCGCATCACGTGCGCCCAAAGCCAATAAGCGCTTGGCAAAAGAGAAATTGTACACTGAAAGGGCAAGGGCGAAAAATCGCCACGGCTTTGGGTGTCAGAGTGAATGCGATTGTTATGTCACGGTCGCGCTATCTGAGTAGCTCAAAAAGTCCGAAATTTGATGCTCGTTTGTCAAATGTAAGCACACATTCACATCCCGAAAATCTTGCTGAGTGTGCAATCAAAAGATCCGAAAGATCCATTTTGGTTTCTTGAGCTGAAGAGACAAAGTTCAGAATTGCTGATTGTGCTTCAAACTCCAGGATGGGCATTAGTAAAAGTTCATTAATGGAATTCAGTATCTCCTGTCTCGGAATCTTATAAACAGATTCCAACACCCAGACGGTTTCAAGGACAACAAGCAGGGGTACGAAAAATACTTCCTTGTCGGACTCTGCCTGTTTGAATATCCTGTAAATGGTTTCGGCTTGTCGCTCGTCATCCCTTACGAGGAATCGAACCAGCGCATTAGTATCCAATGCCTTCATTTGAAACTCGCTTGCATCTTCTGCCTTATCCCAGCGTCCATCTCCTCAATAGAAATGGGCTTCCTCCCCGGTTTGTGTAATCTGCCGAATACATCATCGACCTTCTTGGTGACTGGCCTAAGAAGCGCTTCTTTACTTTCAGTGATCACAAATTCAACCTTGTCTCCTGGGTGTAGATGCAGAGAATTCCGAACTGCTTTCGGAATCGTTACCTGCCCTTTGCTTGTGAGTGTTGCTAATGCCATAGGAATCTTTCTCCTTACTATTATCCACTTTCTTACTTGAGCGTAAGACAAAACAGACTAGTAGTCAAGGTTTTTTGACATAACGGGAAAGCCCACCTGCCGCCAACAATGCGGAGCAACCAGCCTTGAAGCAGCACGGAAGATTTTGCGGGGCATATCCTTTCAAAAATCGCCGCGCTATTGGCGGTCAGGTGCAGTGCCTTGTTCTCCGGCGGTATCAAGTGCGAGAGGGGTCAAAGTAAAAATACGAGCAAGTTGACCTGCTTTGTGCAAATCCCCTCTACGAAGAGCGTCTCGCACATCATCAAGTTTCAATGCATCATCAAGGGACAAATAAGGCGACCAGCCTTCATCAGTATCGATCAGTTCGATATCAACTTCGGCCACATATTGTCCTTCGTGTACCAATTTTTTATGTTGTCTCTTCCTCATGACATTCTCCTTGTGAAATCACTTAACCATTTGGCTGGGTCCGGCCTGTATGCAGTAACCAAAACAGCTGGCGACCTGGCGTCTTTGCTCGGAGTTTCCGGACGTCTATGATTTTATGCGTTACGTAGTCTGAAGGCAATGCCATTATTGACCCTAACGTTGCAAAAGTCTAGGATGCCGCAGATTCAAGGCGGCATCCTAGACTTTTGCAACGTTAGGGATCACCTGCCTGGATTTGAAATCAATTACCTGATTGATCTTTTCAAAATCGGAGATATTTGTCGTTACAACTGTCGCCCCTATCTGCCTGGCAAGCAATGCAATGCAGACATCGTTGTAAATACGAGGATTTGCCGGGTCAAGCCTGCCTGAAGAACGAAGCTTCTGACATGTCCTGCCGATCAAAACCTGTGTCGTGGATGAGGGGACCACGAGTCTTGCCAATCGGATAAAACTGATCCCAAAACTGATCAGATGATTGATTTCCCGTTTTCCTCTGGCCCCAATCCATAATTCATGGAGCACAGGATGGACCAGGTACATTACCTTGTTGAATCCGTCGATCTCATTTTGATAAAGGCCCTGGTTGAAAACCCCAATATAAACTCTCGTATCAAAAACGACTTTCTCCTGCATCCCTTAGACCTCCTCAAAATCGAAACTTCCAGCGTCCTTCAGGGTTGCCTCTGCAAGCTGAAAATCGGTGTCAAATTGCTTTATGACGGCATTTATGGCCTCCTTTTCCGATTTTGCTTTAAGGGCCGTCTTGATCCGATTGATTTGATCCTGATCCAGTTCAATGGTCTTCTTCACAAGTGCCATTTCATTTCTCCCTTCGATACATATAATATGTCTGGATTATATGGTTTGATGGTAGGACAGAACCTGCTATTTGTCAAGGTTATGAGATCGGAAGGACTTTGCTTTTTGTAATGCAGTTTGTTATAGAAAATACGGTTGCAGCCTTCTGTTATTCCATGATCGAAGATACAACTGTGTGAAATAAATGGCTAAAACAAAAGAGGAAAAAAGAAAGGTAAAAAGGAAGGCAAAGCAGAAGCAGCGGCGGGAGAAGCGGTCGCTGGACTTTCGGAAAGAAAAGGCGGACTTCCTTTTCGAGGACGCGCTCTGGTTAAGAGACCAGGGTCAGTTGGACAAGGGGCTGGCTTGTCTGAAAAAAGCCATCCGGTTAGACCCGAAAAATCAAGAGATGCTTCACGAGATGGCGCATCTCGGGTTTCGCATGAACAGGTCCGACGTTCAACTCCAAGGGCTTCTGGCGCTTTACCAAAACGGGCTCATGATGGATGAATATCTGCCGTTCCTGTGCGAATGTCTTGAAAAGGCCGGTAGATATGAAAAGGCTTTATGTGTGGTTGAAGAAACCCTGTCCCGTCTTCCCAGGATGAATATCCGTAACAAGAGGGCGATCAGGTCCTCCCTTGCTCTAACCCAGAAGCATTGCCAGCTCCGGTTGAAAACCAGACAAAAGCCTGTGGCCACCAGCCCTCGAAAAGATATTGCGCGTCCGGAGACAGATCGGGCATCCGTGCCTTGCCAAGATTCCAGAACCCCTGAAGTTGAGACGAAAAAAACAACGCAGTTGCCGGAAATCCCGGTATCCATAGCAGTGGATTCAAAGTCGCTGGAACAGGTCCTGGTCTGCAGGAAATTTTCGCCTTTGAAAAGGTATGAACTCGCCCTGGAGGGCCATCGGGTTCGTTTTAGAGAGACGTTTGATAATCTTATCTGCCTTAATGGCCTTAATGGTGTTCGCTCATTGTGGTATCAGGAGGAGACAGCCAGAAAGGTCTTGAAAGGCTTTCGTGGCCGTGCCTTGCTGTCAGACGAGGTGGGCCTGGGAAAAACCATCGAGGCCTTGATGGTGTTCAAGGAATATGTTCAACGGGGCATGGTGAAGAGCGCCCTGATCCTGACGCCTACGCCCCTTGTGAGCCAGTGGCAGGAGGAATTGAAAGCAAAATTCGGGCTGGATCTTCCCTCAACAGATGACCGGGATTATCGCACAAGAGGCGCTTCTTTCTGGAACGAACCCTTTGTGCTGGCATCCATTAACCTGGCCAAGTCGAAGAAGAACTTTCAGGCGGTGACCGAAAAGGAATATGACATGGTCATTGTGGATGAAGCCCACCACCTCAAGAATCGAAACACTCTTAACTGGAAACTGGTAAACGCCTTGAAGAAAAGATTTCTGCTCCTTCTTACGGCGACCCCTGTGGAAAACAACCTGATGGAGCTTTACAACCTTGTTACTCTTCTTAAACCCGGCCAGTTGAAGACGGCTTCCGCATTTCGCAAGGAGTTCATGACGCGCGGGGATCCGACAGACCCCCAGAACCGCAGCAAGCTCAAAGAACTTCTCGGCCAGGTCATGATTCGGAACACGAGGGCTGTGGCCAAGATTGACATACCCCCACGCTTTGCTCAAACCATCAAGGTCGATCCCCACACTCACGAAAAGGAGCTTTACGAAAGAATTTGCGGCCTGGTGGAACATATCCATAAAAGCAATGGCACGGGCCACAAACTGCTTCTCAAGAATCTGTTGGAAGAAGCAGGATCTTCCCCGCAGGCGGTGAGTCTTTCACTTTCTCGCATGCTTGCGAAAAATGATCTCCTTTTCGATCAGGAAAAGGAGATTCGCGCCATTAAGAATCTGTGCCGGACAATGAACGACACTCGCAAGAACGAATTTTTGCTGAAACTGATAAGGTCATCGCCCGGCAAAAAGATCATCTTTGTTAAGTACCTTGGTACGCTGGATCACCTGTCCGATTTTCTGTCGTGGCAAGATATCCCCCATGCCCTTTTTCACGGCCGCATGGACAACAGGAACAAGGACAAACAGATCAAGAGTTTCAGGGAAGAAAAAGAGATTCTGGTCACAACGGAAATAGGGGGTGAAGGCCGCAATCTGCAGTTTTGCCACCAGATGATCAATTATGATCTCCCCTGGAATCCCATGAAGATCGAACAGCGTGTTGGGCGTATCCATCGCCTTGGACAGGAAAAGGAAGTGATGATTCATAACCTGTGCGCATCGGGGAGCGTGGAGGACTATATTCTGGAAGTCCTGGACAAGAAAATCAATATGTTTGAAATGGTAATTGGCGAGATCGACATGATAATCGGGCGGATCAAGGGTGAGCATGAGTTCTCTGAAATAGTCTATAACATATGGGTCAATTCCTCATCTGAAAAAGATAAGCAAAAGTCCTTCAGTCAACTGGCAAGCCAGTTGAAGAGATACAGAACGAGCTATCTGAAGACCAAAGAACTTGATAAAAAACTGTTTGGGGAAAACTATGAGCTTTGAGCTGGACCAAGACCTGGAACACTTTGCTTGTCGATTCTTTGAAAATCACGGGGCTGTGTTTGAAATACATGACAAACGATTCGAGGCGCTTCTTCCTGAAAAGCTGTCAGGGCTGCTTGGGACGCCGGAGCATATCCTTATCAACAGGGGGGCGGCTCCGGAGTCTGATTCGTTGTCCGTGGATGGATATTCTGTCAATTATGGTTCGCACCTTCTTGAGAAAATGGTCAATGCGGCATGTTTTGAGGTGCCTTTGCTAGCCTGTGAACTCGAATTTGACTACCTGAAAAGCCAGGGTTTTTCGAGGCTGATCAGAGATCAGTTCAGCTTCAACGGATCAGTGGGCAGAGTTGAGAGCTGGGCAAAAGTCAAGAGTGAATACCTTTTTTTGACATGCCGCTATGTGGCCCAGAGTGATGAACAGAAGGAGGGCCTCCTGGATTTCATGTTCAATCTTGAAACAGGCGCACATGTTCCAAATATGATCCATACGCTGTCTACGGTAGCCAGAAGATTTGAAGCAGATGCAAAAAAGGCCAGTTGCAGGAATGGAAAAATCAGACAAATCGTCCGATGGGTGGAAAAACAGACAGAAGCGGCCATTCGTGAAGAGATTCATTCTTTTCAAGAAAGCATGAGCCGTAGATTCAGACGGGATGTGACCAGCCTCGAAGAATACTATGCGAGCCTCAGAGAAGAGATGGAAAAAAGCCTTAAAAGGCCCGGACTCTCAGATCAGTTGATCAAGGATAGAAAGGAAAAAATTGGTCTTCTCCCCGATGAGATAGCAAGAAAAGAAGATGACCTGTACAAAAAGTACGGCATCAAGGTGAAAGTAGAACCGTGTGCAGCCATGTTGATCACAACCCCGGCGATCAAGATCCTTTACAGGGCATCCATTGGCAGAAAACACAAGAACCTTTCTTTGATCTATAACCCTGTCACCAAATCGGTCGACCCGCTGGTTTGCCAGAGTTGCGGACTAAGCGCTACCAGTATCTTTTTTTGTGAAAAGTTGCATCTGCTCTGCCCCGGTTGCAGCAACAGATGCCCGGTTTGCCAAAAAAGAACGCAGTAAGGCAGCTTCGATTGTGTCACTGGTTTCCAAACCCGCGCTGTTCTCCGCAATCGGGACAGGTCCAGGTAATAGCGTTACAGGTCATGCCCCACATATTTTCCTCCATACAGTCGGAACATATCTCAAAGCCGCAGCGGCAGATCCAGCAGAAGGGAAGTTTCCGGCCGCATAAATGGCACAGGTACTCCCTTTTTTTCCTCCGTCTCCGTCTGGGTTTTGTCTCAGCCTGTTGTTGTTTCATGAGGCGCGCCTTCAACCAGTTGTATTTCAATTGGCCATATCCGCTGACCACCAGAGCGCTTATACAATAGAAGATGAAAAGTTGTCTATGCTTCCATGCGGGAACTATGCAAGGGTGGCCGTTGTCTTAACCTGCAATTCGTGCTAACAGTCCTTGCACTTAGTGAATCATGAGCGCTGACAAAAAAACCATCTATCTTGTTGACGGAAGCGGCTACATATATCGCGCCTTTCATGCTGTGCGTCACCTCTCCACAAGCCAGGGGTTGCCCACCAATGCCACTTTCGGCTTTACGAATATGCTCTTAAAACTTCTTTCCGAGCACAACCCACAACATATGGCCATGACATTTGATGCCAAGGGCCCCACATTTCGCCACGAGATCTATGAGGCCTACAAGGCAAACCGCCCGCCCATGCCGGAAGATCTCGTTGTGCAGATACCCTACATCAAGCAAGTAGTGGAGGCAATGAACATAGCCTCGTTGGAAGTACCCGGCTATGAGGCTGATGACATTATCGGAACCCTTGCCCGGATCGCTGAACAGAAAGGTTTCAGGGTCATTATGGTCACTGGCGACAAGGATTTCAAGCAGTTGGTGTCCAGCGAAACAAGTATCTGGGATCCCATGAAGGATCGCACCATCGATTATGGGAGCCTTAAAAAGGACTCCGGCTTGGAACCTTCACAGTGGATAGATGTCATGGCCCTTGCCGGTGATACCTCGGACAATATTCCGGGGGTGCCGGGTATCGGGGAAAAGACGGCACTTCAATTGATAAGAACCTATGGGAGCATGGAAGCGCTTTTTGAGAACCTTGACAAGGTAACAAAGAAAAAACTCCACGACAACCTCTTGAATTTTCGCGAGCAGGCCATGCTGAGCCGCCGACTCGTCACTATCAACACCGAAACGCCTCTTTCTGCAGATCTGAAGTCATTCAGGGTCTCAACCCCTGACGGCAAAAAACTGGCCGGTCTTTTCAAGGCCCTTGAGTTTCGCAGACTCCAGGAGCGGTTTCCGGTCAAGGGGGACCTCAGCCGGAAAGACTACATGGCTATCATGGATGAAAAGGCCCTGGGGTCCCTCATCCATGAGCTCAAGAAAGCCGGAGTTTTTGCCCTGGACCTAGAGACTACTGCCAAGGACCCCATGAAGGCAGCGATTGTGGGCATATCCGTTTCACATAGGCCCAATGAAGCGTTCTATATTCCTCTTCGGCACAGTGATGAGAATGCCGGGAGACAGCTTGAACCTGAGCCGACCCTCTTGCGGCTGAAGCCTCTCTTGGAAGACCCACGCCTGGCCAAGGTGGGCCAGAATATCAAGTATGACTGGACCGTGCTTAAGCGCTCCGGAATTGATCTCAAAGGGGTTGTCTTTGACACCATGGTGGCTTCTTATCTCTTAGACCCTACCCGTCGAGCCCACAATCTGGAAGGTATCGCGGTTGAATACCTTAATCACAAAATGATTTCTTATAAAGAAGTCACTGGCGACAATAAAGGCAATAAGGGCTTTGACAAAGTCTCGATCGAAGATGCTGTCACCTATGCCTGTGAAGACGCTGACATTACCTTGATGGCCTATGAGATCCTTGAGCCCATGCTGAAGGAGCGCGGCTTTGAAAGCCTTTTTAAAGATGTGGAAATGCCTCTCATACCGGTTCTTTTGGACATGGAGATGTCAGGGGTTTGTGTGGACAAAGATCGCCTTGAAGCCATATCAAAAGACTTTGAAGGCAAGCTTCAGCAAATAGAGGAAAGAATATACGCCATTGCCGGAGAAGAATTCAACATTCAATCTCATCAGCAACTGGGCCACATTCTCTTTGAAAAGCTCCGGCTTCCGATTCAGAAAAAAACAAAAAAGAAGAAGGGCTATTCCACGGATGTGGATGTCCTTACTGCGCTGTCCGCGGAACACGAACTCCCTGCGCTAGTCCTGCAATACCGGTCACTGGCCAAGCTCAAATCCACCTACACAGACGCTCTTGTCGATCTTGTTCATCCGGAGACACACCGTATCCACACTTCATACAATCAGACAGTCACGGCCACAGGGCGTTTGAGCAGCAGTGATCCCAACCTCCAAAACATTCCGATTCGCACAGAGGAGGGACGAAAGATCAGGGCAGCCTTTGTCCCCAGGAAAGGCTGGGTAATGTTTTCTGCCGACTATTCTCAAATAGAACTTCGACTCCTTGCCCACTATTCGCAGGATGCTGTTCTTGTTGAAGCCTTTGAAGAAGACCAGGATATCCACGCCCGCACAGCCGCCGAGGTCTTTCAACTTTTTCCCTCAATGATTACGCCGGAGATGCGCCGTCAGGCCAAGGTCATAAATTTCGGAATTATTTACGGGATGGGACCTTTCAGGCTTGCCAAGGAACTGGGCATTAGTCATAAAATGGCAAGAACCTACATTGAACACTATTTTGCCACATACGAGGGAGTCAAGCGCTTCATAGACGAGACCATAACCGAAGCAAGAAAGACCGGGAAGGTAAAGACGCTGCTGGACCGGCAGCGATGGCTGCCCGACATTTGCAGTTCAAATCGCACAGCCCGTGAGTTTGCCGAGCGCACTGCGGTAAACACACCGCTCCAAGGCACGGCCGCGGACTTGATCAAAGTCGCCATGATACGGATACACGAGGCCTTTGCTCAAAAAGGCTTGAAGGCCAAGATGCTTCTGCAGGTCCATGATGAGCTGTTGTTTGAGGTTCCTCCTGAAGAACTGGAGAAGACAAAAGAACTTGTAAGGGCGATTATGGAAGGTGTCCACAAACTCAGAGTCCCTCTTAAGGTCAACATCAATGTGGGTCAGAATTGGGCGGAGGCACATTAGCTGACTGCTAAAGGCTATCATCCGTGAAGTCCATTCATGGATGAAGACTAGTTAGGGTTCTTCTTCAATGTCGTGTTCCAGTATGGCTTCCTTGATGCTTTTGTAGACACTCTTGAAAGTCTCATCAAAAGTGGTGGGAGAGACACGTCCCACTTCTATGAACTTGGCTACAATCTCTTTGGTCACTTTTAGCACCTGTTCATCGAGCGATTTCATACTGGTCTCCTGTGGGATTCTTCGTTAAGCCTGATGGGATCTCATAGCATAAATCAGGACATATGTACAACGAAGGGATTTGCGCTTGACAAGGTCCGGGCATTTTGATAATTTAACAACAATTTATGAAAATCAAACGACTAAGAAACGTTTTACTGGAGCAGGTCGAAGGTTTTTGGCGCTGGTGGTGGCAGGACCGAGAGGAGGGGTCTGTCCGTATCCAGCGCTAGGTGTTACACATATTAACAGATCAAAGCCGCGGACGGTTCCTCGAATCCCGCGGCTTTTTTTGTGGCAGGCTGCCCCGCGTTGTTTTTGGCGATCTGTGGGAAACAGGGGGAAAAGAGACGAGGAAAGGGGTTCAGAGTCCTCACCTTGGAGAAAGGGGGTGAAAAAATCGGCACGTTCCGGCTATGGGTTGTTGGATAGCGAAACAGAGCGATTACGAACAAGGAGGCAAGAAGGAAATGAGACGAAAACTAGGGTTTATAATGGCTGGAGGTTTTTTGGCTGTACTTTTTACGATTACGTGGAGCCCGGCAGTGCTCATGGCAAAACCGATCAAATTGAGCTATGCCAATTTCCCACCCGCTCCCACCTTCCCATGTGTCCAGATGGAAAGATGGAAAAAAGAAGTACAAGAACGCACCAATGGGAAGGTCGTGATTGACACATACCCAGGCGGGACCCTGCTCGGCGCAAAGAATATGATAGATGGGGTTATTGCAGGCCAGGCTGACATAGGCTGCCTGTGCATGGCCTATCAACCAGGCCGTTTTGTAATTACCAATGCAACCAGCCTTCCTCTCGGAATACCCAATTCGCAGACAGGGAGCCAAGTTTTGTGGGATCTTTACAAGAAATACAACCCTGCCGCATTTGCCAAGGTGAAGGTCCTTACTATGTTTACGACAGCCCCTTCAAATATCATGTCCAAGGTACCCATCAGGAGCTTAAGGGATATAAAGAACGTTGATCTGCGCGCTTCGGGTGGAGCAGCACAGATCCTGAAGGCCTGGGGGGCGAACGCAGTCGGAATGCCCATGCCGGCAACCCCGGAGGCCCTGCAAAAAGGAGTTGTCAAGGGGCTGTTTTCGTCTCTTGAGGTCATGAAGGATTTCAAGTTTGCTGAGCTCTGTCGATATGTGACCGTCACGGGCGCAGCAGTCTACCCCTTTGCAGTGGTCATGAATGTGGACAAGTGGAATTCCCTCCCCAAGGACGTACGGAAGGTCATGGAAGACCTCGGGCCTCAGCAGTCGGCATGGACCGGCGCCTACATGGATAATCATGTGGATGAATCGATTGCCTGGTCCAAAGAGACCCATGGAATTGAAGTAATAGAGCTTTCCAGAGAAGAAAAGGTCAAATGGGACGAATTGCTGGAACCGATCACCCTTAAGTGGATCAATGATGCGAAGGCACAAGGCCTTCCGGCAGAAGCCATAGTGGACGACATAAAGGCCTTTAGCAAAGTGTATTCCGGGCAATAAACCCTGACCTTGCAAGGGGGCAGATCTACATTCCTGACAAGGCGGCCGATCATGTCAAGAGTCTGAAATGCCCCCTGCCTGGAACTGGAGGAATGACATGGGCGTTCTGGACAAGGTAAGCCAGGCGCTAAACCAGGTCCTCATCTGGATGGCAGGCGTATTTCTGGTAGCAATGATATTTCTGACCTGCACGAACATACTCCTGCGCCAAGTCTGGGTGCCGGTGAGTGGCACCTTTGAACTCATGGGATATCTCGGGGCGATTGTAACGGCTTTTGCTCTGGGATATACCCAGATGAAACGTGGGCATATTGCAGTAGACATACTGGTGCAGCGCTTCTCAAGGAGGACACAGAAAGTCCTAAATGGAATCAATCATTTCATATGCATGATCTTTTTTTTCATTGCAGCATGGCAGATAGCCAAATACGGCATGACCCTGTGGAGGACGGGAGAAGTGACTGAAACACTCCGAATCATCTACTATCCATTTACTTTTGGCGTGGTGGTGGGGTGTGCAACCCTTTCAGTGGCTTTTCTGACCGATTTTTTGAAATCCGTGCTCGCAGTAAAGGACAGTGAGCAATGAGTCTAACTCTGATCGGAATGGTGGGGATTGTCATCCTTTTTGCCATGTTGTTCTTACTGGGCATGCCTGTGGGTTTTGCCATGGCCGTAGTTGGTTTCTGCGGATTCGGCTACGTGGTCTCCTTTAAAGCGGCCATGAACATGGTGGGTACAGACCTGTGGACCACATTTTCCACTTACGGGCTAACTGTGATACCCCTTTTCATCTTGATGGGGTACCTTGCGTTCAACTCCGGTATAGCTGAAAAGCTATATCGCGCCGCCTACAGGTGGTTTGGTCATTGGCCGGGTGGACTGGCTATTGCCACGATAGGCGCTGATGAACTCTTTGCCGCTATCTGCGGTTCCAACACAGCCACAGCGGCCACGATGGGCACAGTCGCCTTGCCACAGATGAAAAAATATAATTACGATACGAGGCTGAGCAGTGGCACGGTTGTCACCGGTGGCACCTTGGGTACGGTCATGCCCCCCAGTGTGGTCCTCATTATTATAGGCTTGCAAACAGAGCAGTCCATAATCAAGCTTTTCCTTGGCGGGATTCTGCCTGCCATTCTCTTGGGAACCCTGTTTGTGATCACGATCCTTGTTCTTTGTCGGATAAACCCCGATCTTGGCCCGGCGGGACCAAAAACGAGTCTGAAGGAGAAGATACAGTCCCTTACAGGGGTCATAGAAGCAATAGCCATATTCGTCCTGGTGATCGGAGGATTGTACGCGGGCATATTCACGCCTACCGAGGCCGGGGCCGTCGGTGTTTTTTTTACGCTTGTGGTCACTGCGGCAACCGGCAGGCTGACTTGGAAAGGGCTTGCCAGCTCAATGATGGACACGCTGAAGATATCATGTATGGTATTTGTTCTGGTTGCAGGGGCCATAATCTTTGGTCGCTTTCTGGCCATAACCAGGCTCCCTTTCATAGTAGCCGACTTTGTTTCTGGACTGCCGGTTTCACCCATCCTTGTTCTGGCAATCGTGCTGTTGATCTATCTGATAGGGGGATGCTTTGTGGATTCCCTGGGGTTTCTTGTCCTGACCATCCCGATCTTCTTTCCCCTGGGGACGGCTCTTGGTTTTGATCCGGTGTGGTACGCCATAATCCTGACGATGGTAACTACAATGGGAGCAATCACCCCGCCAGTTGGTGTCAATATATTCGTGGTAAAGGCCTTGGCCCCGGAAATAGGCCTTGGGACGATTTTCAAGAGCGCAAGCTTTTTCTTGCTGGCTTGCATTGTCTGCATAGTTATTTTGATAATCTTTCCTCAGATTGTTCTCGTTATCCCAGCAATGGTACATTAGGTTCGTTCTTTTCCTGGGGTAGATTTTGGAGATAACCACAAAAATGTGAAGGGAAGTAGGATGTTGACGAGATCATGAAATAAGCATGAGGGGGAATCATGGCGAAGGGCTTTATGCCAACACTGAAAACACAAGAGGAATTGAGAGATTTTCAGATCAGAGGATTGAAGTGGACCGTAAACCACGCCTATCAAGGATCTTCCTTTTACAGGAAAAGAATGGGTGAGGCAGGTGTGCGACCGGAAGACATCCGGTCACTGAATGACCTTGACAGACTCCCATTCACGACCGCACAGGATCTGAAAGAAGGGTATCCCTTTCCTCTGCTTTCCGTACCTCTTGATAAGGTTGTGCGCGTCCATGCCTCGTCCGGGAGTACAGGAAAGCGCAAGGTCCTTTGTTACACCCGCAAAGACATTGATGACTGGGCCAATATGTTTGCCAGGTGCTACGAAATGGCAGGCCTGATGCGAGACGACCGCGTCCAGATTGCCGTGGGCTATGGGCTCTGGACTGCGGGCGTTGGTTTTCAACTGGGCTGTGAACGCTTTGGCGCCATGGTTGTGCCGGTTGGGCCAGGGAATCGTGACATGCACTGTGAGGTCATGGTGGATCTTCAAAGCACGGTATTTTGCTGCACGGCTTCCATGGGACTTCTTATGGCTGAGGAAATTCAACATCGAAACCTTGCTGATAAGATTGCCGTGAAAAAAGTGATTTTTGGAGCTGAACGGCACAGTGCGGCTATGCGAAAAAAGATCGAGGAGTATTTCGGAATTGAGGAGAGCTTTGACATCCCCGGCCTGACCGAACTTTACGGACCAGGCGCGGGCCTTGAATGCCAGAAGCATGAAGGCGTGCACTACTGGGCGGATTACTACATATTGGAGATCATCGATCCGGAAACACTAGAGCCTGTGTCTCCTGGTGAAACGGGCGAGATGGTCGTAACCACGCTACGCAAGGAGGCAACGCCCCTCATCCGGTACCGGACTCGGGATTTGACACATCTCATACCCGAACCATGCTCTTGCGGAAGCGTTCTTCCCATGCACGGGCCTTTGCTGGGCCGCACGGACGACATGTTTATCATCCGGGGAGTAAATATCTACCCCGGCCAGATTGATGATCTCCTTTCCCAGGAGAATGACGTGGGGAGTGAATACCAGGTCATCCTGAGGCGGGCATCAGGGCGGGACTATATGACTATCCGGGCGGAACGAGGTGAATCAACAGATCTCTCTGAAGATGAAACAATTACCGCCAGCCTCGAAGATAGCATCAGACGACATCTCCTTGTTCGCGGTAAGGTGGAGCTGGTCGGTTACGGGACTCTGCCACGTACCGAAAGAAAGAGCAAGCGGGTCTTTGATGAGAGGAACAACTCCTGACGTACAGTGGGCCGGATCAACCCTATAGTTGCATAAACAACATGGCAAAGGGTCATGAAAAGCAATAACAGTCTTCGTTTGCGACCTTTTCGAGCAATTCTGTGGACTCCACTATGAATGATAGGCAGAGAATTAAAAAAATTGCCAAGTTGTTTACCCTCCGGGAAAGCCGATGTCGAAGATCCGCCGCAGGAGGGATACCGCATCTTCTTTGTTGGCAAGAGTTCGGCGTAGCCGACTACAGCCTCACTCTTGCCGCCTTGAATCTGCGGCATCCTCGACTTTTGCAACGTCAGGGTCCACAAGGCCGGGGTGGTGGCATCAGTGGCATGCTGTTGCCACGGCCAGACGGTCTTCATCGTCTCTTGTTCGGGCTTCTTCCGACTCTTCCATGCGCAGGCACCATTGTCTATACTTGCATTCTAATTGATCACAATGGGTGGCCCCTTTGCCGAAGCAGTCAAAGTTGCCTTCCTTGAGTTGTTTCTTGTGAATGATGGGAGAGATGACTTCCCTGAAGCACGAGTTGCAAAGGGACGAGCTGATATCGTCAGGCCCCCAGGGAATAGCGGAAGCTTTTTCCCACTCCTTGCCGCATTTGACACACTTAACACGCAATCTGTTCATGCCTTCCCCATACTGAGCCTTGCAGTTCACGGAGCTGTATATGCGGTTTATGCCTACAAGAAAACTGGCTATATGAGACTTTGCTTCAGAAATCAAGGATTATTTTCCTTTGTTTGTTGATTCATGCGAAAAAGGTTGGTATCAACGAAAAGCTACGAAAAAGGTAACGGTTGAAGAGAGAAAAGTGATCGGCACGCATCCCATCGTTGTACTTGTTGGCATCTTCGGAACATCGTTTGTGCTTGCCCTATCCGGCGCCCTCATGCCCGGCCCTGTTCTGACGGTTACCATAACGGAGAGTTCCAGGCGCGGGTTTTGGGCCGGCCCTCTGATTATAGTAGGTCACGGAATACTTGAGCTTTGCCTGGTTATTCTGTTGCTCCTCGGACTCGGGCCGTACCTCAGGAAAGATGTTGTTTTTGGCATTATTGGGCTGTCCGGGGCCTTGATCTTGATATGGATGGCCCTGGGGATGTTCCGGTCCATTCCGTCCTTGACCCTTAAGCTTGATCAGAAGGCCCAGGCGGGCGCCCATCCGGTGTTGTCCGGAATACTCATGAGTCTTGCCAACCCTTACTGGCTCATCTGGTGGGCAACCATCGGTTTGGGCTATATTGTGTATGCCATGAAATTCGGCGCTGTGGGCGTAATCACTTTTTTCTCGGGACACATCCTGGCAGACTTTGCCTGGTACTCCGCTGTGTCCCTTGCCGTCTCAAGGGGCCGAGGGTTTATGAAGGACAAGACGTACAAAGGGGTTGTAGCAGTCTGTGCTTTTGGTCTGGTAGTCTTTAGTCTCTGGTTCGGATTCATTGGAATCCAAAAATTGGCCTCTGCCGTGGCTTCCTAGGGCGTGTGTGAGCCGCCTCTGGATTTAGCCTCTAAGGTCCCAGCCATATGTCTACCACAAAACAATACGCTTTCGCTGCAAGCGCCTGTCTTCTTGGTTACCACTGCCGGTATGACGGCAGGGCTAGCCCTAGTCCAGCACTGGTGAAACGGGTTGCCAATGAACCCGTGCTTCCTGTCTGTCCTGAACAATTGGGAGGCCTTCCTACCCCCAGAGTCCCTTCATATCTTCACGGAGGCGATGGATTCGATGTCTTGGACGGCCAGGCCAGGGTTCTTACCGGCAACGGTCTTGACGTAACGGATGCCTTTTTGAAGGGCGCCTTTGCGGCCCTGAAAAAAATCAGGGAAGAGGATGTTCGGGTATGCTTCATGAAAGACAAAAGCCCTTCGTGAGCCCTGGGCTGCCGGTCAGGCGACGGGCATGCGATCGGAGTGGCAGCCGCGCTGTTGACGCGCGAAGGTGTCGATATCCGGGAAGTGAAAGCCAGGGCAATAGATTGAGGATCGGGTATCTTGGCGTAGTCCGTTGTGAAATTCGTGTGTGTTTTTTGCAGAATATCGCTTCTTTCCCAAATATTGATCTTACCATAAGTACTATCTGTTTCCGCTGGGTCTTGTCATTTACGGCCTTGTGGTATTCCTTCAGAAAATGAGGATTAGGGCCGCGGCAAGGGCATAAGGGCTCGCTCAAGAATAACTTCACTTTTTGATGTGCCGAGTCCATGCAGATGTCACATCAAATACGAATCCGTTACTGAAAATACAGATCTTGCTTTGGGAGATCCGAAAGGGTTATTGCGCGTCCTCCCTTTTGCCTCCTAATGGCCTTTCGGGCGGGTTCAAAACCGCTGGCCTTTTTCAACTGTTTGTAATATGTAATGTAACCGTTCACCGGTTCAGGGGTTCAGGGTTCACCAAAAATCTGGACCGTTGCTTCGCAAGTTCTGAATGGAGAAGGCGCGCAAATAGAACGATTTGAGGATGTGACACCATGATACGCGCTGTCGTTTGGTTGCAGATTGTTCTTGTCTTGTGCTGTGTGGCGTATTCGACCTATGCGCTTTTCCAGGGTGATTTTGAGCAGGCGTTTCTTCCATATCCCATACTTATCCTGTACTATCTTTTCTTTTCCCGAAGAAAGATCAAAAAAACCGCCTCATCAGAAGAACAAGATCCGACAGTTTGATATTGACCTGCGATTGAACGGACAGAGGGCAAACACAAACCAATGATTCGCAAAGCGACTGTTCATGACGTGAAGGCCATTCACCGGCTTTTGAATAGACATGCTGCCCGGGGAGAATTGCTGCCTCGGGCGCTAAGCGACCTCTATGACGCCTTGAGGGATTTTAGCATCTTTCAGGAGAAACCCCGGGCACCCATTATCGGTGTTTGTGCCTTTCATGTCTGTTGGGAAGACCTGGCAGAGATCCGCTCGCTGGCAGTTCGCGAGCGATATCAGAGGCGAGGGATCGGCTCGGCTCTTGTCACTGCAGCCCTAGCCGAGGGCCACGACCTGGGAATCAAACGGGTTTTTGCGCTAACATATCGTCCTGCTTTTTTTGCCAAGCATGGATTTCAAACAATAGACAAGGCGTTGCTACCGCAAAAAATATGGGCGGACTGTCTCAAGTGTGTGAAGTTTCCAGACTGCGATGAGATAGCCATGCTGAAGTTTCTTGGAGATGAGGAACCAAAATGATCGATTCAGGTCTGATTGTAGATTCCATCATGGCGAGACTGGCTCAAAATGCCCTGGACGCCTATGAGGTCTTCTATGCTTCCTCCAAGGGACTCACCCTTGAGATCAAGGATGGCGTCCTGGACGTTTTTGTGGCGGCCGAGAACGTTGGCCTGAGCATAAGAGCACTAAAGGGCCAACGGTTGGGATTTGCCTATTGCACAAACTTGTCATCAGGTGCCGTGTCTGATCTGGTGGATCGGGTGGTTCAAGGGACTTCCTCGACAGACCCGGACCCCTTTGTTGGATTTCCCTCACCATCTGAGAAAGCCCAGCCTCTGCTTGAACAGTTCGACTGTGATCTTGCCACGATTCCCGTTGAGAAGAAGATTGACAGGGCAAGAAGTCTTGAAGCTGCGGCACGGTCATGCGATCAGCGCATCAAGAAGGTTCGAAAGGCGGGTTACAATGAGACCGCTGGCACTATAACCATCTGTAATGACACGGGGCTTAAGCGTTCCTATGAGAAAACCTTTGTTTCCGGCAGCGTTCTTGTGGTAGCTGAAGATGGCGAAGGCGCCGAAATGGGATGGGATTATGGTTTTTCGCCTTTTTTTGATCAACTCGACATGGAGGCCATCGGCGCCACTGCAGCCAGAAGGGCGATCAGCATGCTCGGTGCCAGGCCCCTGACGAGCATGCATGTGCCTGCCATACTTCCTCCCTGGGTAGCCTCTGATGTCTTGAAGGTGCTGTCGGCATCCTTTATGGCCGATAACGTGCAGAAGGGAAAATCGATATTGGTCGGCCGCCTGGGTGAATCGATCTTTTCACCCCATGTGACTATTGTGGACGATGGGCTCTATTCAGGTGGCATGGCCTCGAGTCCCTTTGATGACGAGGGGTCCCTCCACGAGCGGAGCGTGTTGGTTTCTGAGGGCATTGTGCAGGGTTTGTTGTATGACCAATATACGGCCAACAAGGAAAACCGGCATTCTACGGGTAACGCAGGACGCAGGGGGATAACGGCGCCTCCAACAGTGCAAGGCACGAATTTTTATATCAAAAGCGGTTCGTCTCATCCGGATGAGCTTCTGTCGTCTGTGGATGCAGGCCTTATGATTACTGATATCATGGGGCTGCACACGGCAGATCCTATCTCCGGAGACTTTTCTGTGGGAGCCGCTGGTTTGTGGATTGAAAAGGGCAAAACTGCGTTTCCGGTAAAGGGTGTTGCCGTTTCCGGCAATCTCGTGACGCTTTTTGCGTCCGTGGACGGTGTGGGCAGTGACCTCAAATTCTATGGCCCCTCCGGATCTCCGACCCTCAGGGTTTCCGACCTTAACATCGCCGGTTGCGGCTCGTGAGTTTGCTGCGGAGCGGAGAGCCGAAAAACGTCGATTTGTTTCCTTCAAGACTTATGAAAGACAGCGCTAATGATCTACAGCTATTTTGCCGATATGTATGAAAATGGCGATCTTTTGGAGCAGATTCTGGTTGGCATGATGCTTGCTTGTTTCACAACCAATTTGACAACCAAGAAATTTGAATGAGAAAAGCCTTGACAGGCCTCATTAACTTCTGGTAATAACGCCAAAATTCGTTGGCTGCTTTTAATGCTTCTTGCAAATTGAGAGGTCGTAGCTTTGCCAAACAGGAAGATCACCTTTCTCATAGTCCCGGGAGATAACTCCAACGTCAAGCAGGTCAAGTTCTCAAGGGTATTCCTCGGGTTGATGGCTTGCTTTATCCTCCTTGGCCTGACGGTCATTTCTTTCATACTCCATGACTATCTTGCCTTAAAGAGTACAATACCCTCCATGCGTTATCTCAAGCGAGAGGTGACGAGTCAGCGATCTCAGATTCATGCGTATGCCGATAAGATCCGTGCGCTGAATTCAGAAATGAATGCATTGCATGATTTTGAAAAAAAATTAAGGGTCATTGCCAACGTGGAAGCTCCTGCCGGCCAGGATGCCGTATTTGGAATAGGCGGGACCATGGGGGCAGATTTGGAAAACCTGCCGCCCCTTACTGAAAGTCACAGCAGCGTTGTTCGGGCAATGCATGCCCAGTTGGAACAACTCGATGAGGCCTCAGTTGTCCAGAAACAGGCCTTTGAGGAGCTTCATGACTACTTGCAGGACCAAAAATCGTTGCTTGCCTCAACCCCTGCCATCCGGCCAACAACAGGATGGTTCTCTTCCGGATTTGGATATCGTATATCGCCTTTTACCGGCCTGAAAGAATTCCACAGGGGACTTGATATTGCCACGCGTCGGGGTACGCCGATTGTTGCGCCGGCCGACGGTGTGGTCACCATTGCGCGTAAGAAAGGCGGACTGGGCAATATGCTTGTGATAGACCACGGGCATGGCAAGGTCACACGGTATGGTCACCTGCAAAAATTGCTGGCCCGACGGGGCGCCCACGTCAAGCGCGGAGACAAGATCGGCCTGGTGGGAAATACCGGCCGAAGCACAGCGCCTCACCTCCACTATGAGGTGCACGTAAACGGCATTCCTGTGAACCCTGCCAAGTACATCCTCAACTAGTTTCCATCCATCCATAGTCCTCTTCGAAATTCCATTGTTACCCGCAGTGTTGTCTGCTATTATCTTTACAAGAATTGTGAGTTGAGGGTATATGTTCGGTTAGCCCGTTTGCCGGTTCAGCCTGTTGGCCCCTTGTTTTTTTGAAGTGAATTGCGAGTTAAACAAGCTCAGTCTTCAATGCTGAACAAAGCCCTGCTACTTCCTTGAGTTTTCAGCTTGGTTGCCGGCAAGGATTCTATTTGTCCGACGGGCGAACCGGCAAATGGGCTAACCGAAAACATACAGTTCTCTGGCGGAAAAACACCGATTTGACAAGCAACGGAGTATAATAGACCAAGCAGGAGGAAGCCTTTCTAGAGATGATCGGAGATATGTTACACAAGGTATTCGGGAGCAAAAATGAACGAGAGCTCAAAAAGCTGCGACCAATCATTGAGCAGATCAATGCCCTGGAACCGGAAATAACGGCCCTGAGCGACGATCAACTGCGCGGCAAGACCCAGACGTTCCGGCAGCGGATCGAACAGGGGGCCACCTTGGACGAACTCCTTCCAGAGGCCTTTGCCGTGGTGCGCGAAGCCTCTGTCCGGACCCTTTCTATGCGACATTTTGATGTCCAATTGATTGGAGGCATAGTGCTTCACCAGGGTAAAATCGCCGAGATGAAAACCGGTGAAGGAAAAACCCTGGCCGCGACACTTCCTGCTTATCTGAATGCACTGACTGGTCGAGGGGTCCACGTAGTTACGGTCAATGATTATCTGGCTCGCAGGGATACCGAATGGATGGGAGTCATCTACCGCTTTTTGGGCCTGACGGTAGGAACGATTCTCCACGGGCTGGACGATGCCGAACGTCAAGATGCCTATAGTGCGGATATTACGTATGGCACAAACAACGAGTTCGGTTTTGACTACCTGCGCGACAACATGAAGTTTTCTCTGGAGTCCATGGTTCAAAGGGAGCCTCATTATGCCATTGTGGATGAGGTCGATAGCATCCTCATTGACGAGGCAAGAACGCCTCTGATTATTTCCGGGCCTGTTGAACAGACCGGAGATCAGCTTTACGATGAGATGAAGCCCAAGGTTATCAAGCTGAAAAAACACCAGGATGGCCTAATCCGCACGGTCCTGGAGGAAGCCGCTGGAAGGCTTGAACAGGATGACGAAGACGACAGGGCCCTGGATCTCTTGTTGAAAGTTAAACGAGGAGATCCCAAGAACTCCCAATTTCTGGAACTGATTGCCGGCCGACCCGGGTTAAAGAAAAAACTCGAAAGACTCGAAGGCCAGCTTTCAACTCAAAAGCTACTCCCTGAGATCGATCAGTCTCTTTTTTGCGTCATAGAGGAAAACAATAATATTGTTGAACTCACCGAGAAGGGATTGAATCTCATCTACGGAGGGCAAGCTGATGACTATATCGTGCCCGATCTGGACGCAGAGTTGGCGAAGATAGACGAGAACGATGAACTCACCAGCATGGAAAAAAGGATGCAACGGCAAAAGGCCGAGAGCTTTTACAAGGACGCATCAGAGCGATTCCATGTGACGCGTCAACTGATTAAGGCTTACTGGCTGTTTAATAAAGACGTGCAATATGTAGTCAAAGAGGGGCAAGTAATTATCGTGGATGAGTTTACGGGCCGCATGATGCCGGGGCGGCGCTGGAGTGATGGATTACACCAGGCCGTTGAGGCCAAGGAGGGTGTGAAGGTAGCAGAAGAAAATCAGACCCTGGCCACAGTCACGTTTCAGAATTACTTCAGGATGTATGAAAAGCTTGCCGGTATGACCGGCACGGCTGATACGGAGGCTCCTGAATTTAAGAAGATCTATGACCTGGACGTCATTATCATCCCGACCAATGAGCCGATGATCAGGACCAATTATCCAGATGTCATCTACAAGACCGAAGCCGAAAAATTTCGTGCCGTTGTGGAAGAAATCAGGGAGCTTCACAGAAAAGGACAACCCACCCTCGTTGGCACGATCTCCATTGATAAGTCGGAGAAATTGAGCAAGATGCTTGCCAAGGCGAAAGCCAAGCATGAAGTCTTGAACGCCAAGAATCATGAAAGGGAGGCCGAAATCGTGGCCAACGCCGGGCAGAAGGGGCGCGTCACGATATCTACCAACATGGCCGGCCGGGGCACCGACATTGTTTTGGGAGAAGGCGTCAAGGAGCTCGGCGGCCTTCATATTATCGGCACCGAGCGTCACGAAAGCCGCCGGGTTGACAACCAATTGCGTGGTCGGGCCGGACGTCAGGGAGACCAGGGCTCCTCACGATTTTATCTCTCCTTGGAAGATGATTTGCTTCGCATATTCGGCGGCGAACGTATGTCTTCAATCATGGAGCGTCTTGGCATGGAAGAAGGGGAGCCTATTGAACACAGGATGATCAGCAAGGCCATAGAAAATGCCCAGCGCAAGGTCGAGGCCCACAACTTTGACATACGTAAACACCTCCTCGAATATGACGATGTCATGAACAAGCAACGCGAGGTGATCTATAAGCAACGCCGTGAGGCCTTGAGCGGGGAAAGCCTCCGGCCGACCATCGAAGAGATGATACGGGAGCTGTCTGCAAACATCGCTGATACATTTGGCGACGAGGAGATGTTGCCGGAAGAATGGGACATGAGTGGGCTCAGGGAGGCTGTCTATGGCCAGTTTAGTCTCAGGATCAGGATGGACCGCAGCACTGCGGACGGACTTACCCGGGAGGGGCTTGCTGAGTTGATCTTTGAATCAGCGATGAAGGCCTATGAAGAGAAGGAGACGAATTTTGGGGCCCAGGAGTTCAGAGGTCTTGAACGAATGGTTGTATTGCAGGTTGTAGACAATCTCTGGAAGGAACACCTCCTTTCCATGGACCATCTGAAGGAAGGTATTGGACTTCGGGGGTATGGACAACAGGATCCTCTGGTGGTTTACAAGCGAGAAGGCTTTGACATGTTTTCGCAAATGATCGAACGGATCAAGGAAGAGACCGTGAGATTACTGTTTCGTGTGCAGATTGCCCGGCCAGAGGAAATTGCTGCAAAGGAGAAAGCCAGACGGGAAAAAATTTCCTATTCCCACGGGGAAGAAGGCGCCAAAACACCGGTTCGCCGGACCCAAAAGAAGGTGGGCCGCAATCAACCATGCCCGTGCGGCAGTGGGAAAAAGTATAAGAAGTGTTGTGGAAAGTAGGAGTCAGGGTTTTCCCAGCACCTCTTTAACCGCAGAGAGAACAGCCTCGGTCGTAAAGCCGAATTTTTCCAACAAGAGACCTCCGGGCGCAGAGGCTCCGAAATGGTCAATAGCGATTATCTTGCCCTGAGGTCCCACATAACGTTCCCATCCCGTGGAAACACCAGCCTCGATGGCCACACGGGCCGTGATCGTGGCGGGCAATACCTCATGGCGATAGCCGGCATCCTGCGCCTCAAAGACCTCCCAGCTCGGCATGCTCACAACGCGGACCGCAATCCCTTCAGAAACAAGCTCCTCATACGCAGCCATTGCCACATGAATCTCTGACCCGGTGGCAATTATAAGGACCTCTGGTGTGCCCTGTGGCGCTTCAGCCAGGATATAGGCTCCCTGCAGGAGGCCTTCAGGTGAGGCAAAGCGGGTTCGATCAATAACCGGGAGTTTCTGTCGGGTAAGGATCAAAGCAGTGGGACCTTCCCGACGATCAAGGGCCAGCTTCCACGCAAAGACCGTCTCGTTGGCATCAGCCGGACGCAGGACTACCAGATTCGGTATTGTTCGCAGGGCCGCCACATGTTCTATCGGCTGGTGAGTGGGGCCGTCCTCTCCCACGGCCACGGAATCGTGTGTAAATACATAGATTACCTGCAGTTTCATCATGGATGCCAGGCGTATTGAGGGGCGCATGTAATCGGAAAAGACCAGGAAGGTGGCTCCGTAAGGGACCAAGGCCCGGCTCAGGGCCATGCCGTTGAGTATTCCGCCCATGGCGTGTTCCCTGATGCCGAAGTGGATATTTCTTCCGCAAGGATCTGCCTTGATAACCCCGAGACTTTTTACGTAAGTCTTTGTCGATGGGGCAAGATCCGCAGAGCCGCCCAACAGGGCGGGCATCTTTGGGGCCACAGCCTCAAGGACCTTGCCCGAAGCGCTGCGCGTGGCGATGGGGTCGTGGCTGGGCTCAAACCTCGGCAGGGCCTCTTGCCAGGCGCTGGGCCGATTTCCGTCGTGAAACTCTTTCCACTCAAGGGCCGGATCGGGGTATTCCTTTGCATAGGATTCAAAGAGGCGTAACCATTCTGCTTCCCACTCTTTGCCCCTGGTGAGGGCTGCGCGAAAGTGGGCGAGTGCTGCCTGTGGGACGTGGAATAACTCATCAGGCCAGTTGAGTATTCCACGGACCAATCGCGCTTCTTCGGCTCCTAAAGGTTCACCGTGGGCTGATGCCTTGTCTTGTTTGTTAGGGCTTCCGTAGCCTATGTGTGTGCGGGCAATAATCAGCGAGGGCCTCTGAGTTTCTTTCTTTGCCCTATCCAAGGCTGAAGCGATTTCAGGGATGTCATGGCCGGCAACCTTTGTCACATGCCAACCATAGGACTCGAAGCGCTTGGCAACGTCCTCAGTAAAAGTCAGATTTGTTTGACCTTCGATGGTAATACCGTTGTCCAGATAGACATAAATCAAACGGCCCAGTCCGAGATGACCGGCCAGGGATGCCGTCTCCGAGGAAATCCCCTCCATCATGTCTCCGTCACTCACCAGGGCGTAGACAAAGTAATCGACGATAGGATATCCAGGACGGTTGAAGTAGTCGGCAAGGTATTCATGGGCCATGGCCATGCCTGCTGCGTTTGAAAATCCCTGGCCCAAAGGGCCTGCGGTTGTCTCCACACCCGGGGTGATGCCGTACTCGGGATGTCCGGGAGTCTTGCTTTGCCACTGGCGGAACTGTTTAATATCCTCAAGGGAAACATCGTAACCCGTGAGATGAAGTAGACTATACAGCAACATTGAGCCATGACCGGCCGACAGGACAAACCGGTCCCGGTTGGGCCAACGGGGGTTGACCGGATTGTGTCTCAAGAACCGGGTCCAGAGCACGTATCCTATGTCTGCTGCCTCCATGGGCATGCCGGGATGGCCCGAACAAGCCTTCTCAACGGCATCCACTGCCAGCATCCGAATTGTGTTTACACAAAGCTGGTCGAGTTTGTCTCCTTGCCTTAATGTCTCAACATTGGTAGTTGTCTCTTTAGTAGATTTCACTTCTTCCCTCCGAGTCCGGATAAACCGGACCAGCTCAAGCCTCAAAGCTCAAAGCAACACAATTAGATTCCATACTCTTAGCTCTTCTTCCTTTCAGCTTTGAGCTTTCAGCTTTCGTGTACCATGGCAAATAAGTTTCTGCCAGAAAAAGCACGAATTTCACAATTGATGGTCTCGTAAAAAGCTAGTTTGTGCCGCTATTTCAATACTCCTAAACAACAAGAACATCGCCTCGCAGAGAAAACCTTCGCCCTCCAGATTATCGAAGACTCGAATGCGGAATAGCGAAATGTTGCGACGATGTAAAGGATAAAAAATGGCGGGGTCTTTTCAGCTTCAGGCTATTGAGGGCTTAGGGTTCGCGAAGAAATAAATTTGCATTTTCAGGAGTCGAGGCGCACGCATGGCAAGACGCCAGGAGGGCGAATAGCAAGCTATTTAACCGACGAGCAACGCAGCCAGGCGGGATGGACCTGCCTGCCGGCAGGCAGGTCGGCGCATCA